>NZ_JABXGF010000001.1:0-245906 GCF_025407985.1 Curtobacterium sp. C2H10
CGCCCCGCCCCGCCCCGCCCCGCCCCGCCCCGCACAACGAAAGTCCGTCCGAACCACGCGGGAACGTGGTTCGGACGGACTTCGGTTGTGCGAACGCGATGTGCGCCGCGCCGCCGCGCAGCGGCGTCCGCGCGGCCGCGCCCCGGCGTCAGCGGATCAGAACCACTTCTCGGCGCGGTGGTCCGCCTGGATGCGACGGATCGTGTTCGAGCGGGACCGCAGCACGAGCGAATCCGTGTGGATGACGCCGCGCGACCGGCGGACACCGTCCACGAGCACCCCGTCGGTGACACCGGTGGCGACGAAGAACGTGTTGTCGCCCGTGACCAGGTCGTCCTGGTCGAGGACCTTGTCGAGATCGTGTCCGGCGGCGATCGCCTTCTCGCGCTCCTCGTCGTCCTTCGGCTGGAGCTTGCCGAGGATCACACCGCCGAGCGCCTTGATCGCGCACGCGGTGATGATGCCCTCCGGGGTGCCGCCGACACCGACGCACATGTCGATCGTCGACCCGGGCAGCGCCGCCGCGATGCCACCGGCGACGTCACCGTCGAGCAGCAGCCGGGTGCCGGCACCGGTCGCACGGATCGCACGGATGAGTTCGTCGTGGCGGGGACGGTCGAGGACGGCGATCTGCATGTCCTCGAGGTCCTTGCCCTTCGCCTTCGCGAGCGCACGGATGTTGTCACCGATGGGCTTCTCGAGGTCGAGGACGCCGCGACCCTCGGGGCCGGCGGCGATCTTGTCCATGTAGAACACGGCGGACGGGTCGTACATCGAGCCGCGGTCCGAGACGGCCATCACCGAGATCGCGTTCTGGCGACCCGCGGCGGTCAGCGAGGTGCCGTCGATGGGGTCCACCGCGATGTCGCAGGCCGGGCCGTGCCCGTTGCCGACGTGTTCGCCGTTGTAGAGCATCGGGGCGTTGTCCTTCTCGCCCTCGCCGATGACGACCACGCCGTCGAAGTTCACCGTGCCGAGGAACTTCCGCATCGCGTCGACGGCGGCACCGTCCGCGAGGTTCTTCTCACCACGCCCGACCCACGGCTGCGCACGGATCGCCGCGGCCTCCGTCGCACGCACGAGCTCGAGCGCCAGGTTGCGGTCGGGCTGGAGGAACAGGGAGCCGGTTTCCGTCGTGGGAGTCACGACCGCCAGCCTACCGACCGGCAGCCGACCGACGGTCCGGACAACGGGCCCGTGGACGCATGTGCACGCCGGGCGCGGGCCGACCGCGTAACCCGCACCGCGCCTCCAGTCCGGCTGACTACGATCGGCGGGGACATCACCGAAGTCGAAGGAGATCCACGTGCCCATCGCAACGCCGGAACAGTACGCCGAGATGATCGAACGCGCGAAGGCGGGCAAGTTCGCGTACCCCGCGGTCAACGTGTCCTCGTCGCAGACCATCAACGCGGTCCTCCAGGGCCTGCAGGAGTCCGGCTCGGACGGCATCCTCCAGGTCACGACGGGCGGTGCCGACTACTTCGCCGGCCAGACGATCAAGAACCGCGCCGCCGGTGCCCTCGCGATGGCGAAGTTCGCCCACGAGGTCGCGAAGAACTACGACATCACGGTCGCGCTGCACACCGACCACTGCCCCAAGGACGCCCTCGACGGCTTCGTCCTGCCGCTCATCGCAGCGAGCGAGGAAGAGGTCCGCGCCGGCCGCAACCCGATCTTCCAGTCGCACATGTGGGACGGCTCGGCCGTGCCGCTCGACGAGAACATCGAGATCGCCAAGACCATGATCGAGAAGACGCGGAACATCAACGCGATCCTCGAGGTCGAGATCGGCGTCGTCGGCGGCGAAGAGGACGGCGTCGAGCACGAGGGCACGAACGACGCCCTGTACACGACCCCGAACGACGTCGAGCGGGTCGTCGACGCACTCGGCCTGGGCGACAAGGGCCGCTGGATCGCCGCGCTCACGTTCGGCAACGTGCACGGCGTCTACAAGCCGGGCAACGTCAAGCTCCGCCCCGAGCTCCTCGGCGAGATCCAGGCCTCGGTCGCGGCCAAGCACGGCACCGGCGAGAACCCCCTCGACCTCGTCTTCCACGGTGGCTCCGGCTCGACCGACGACGAGATCCACGAGGCCGTCCGCAACGGCGTCATCAAGATGAACATCGACACGGACACGCAGTACGCGTTCACGCGCTCGATCGCCGACTCGATGTTCCGGAACTACGAGGGCGTCCTGAAGATCGACGGCGAGGTCGGCAACAAGAAGCAGTACGACCCGCGCGCCTGGGGCAAGGTCGCCGAGACCGCCATGGCGGCTCGCGTGGGCGAGGCCGCGAAGGTGCTCGGCTCGGCCGGCCACACCAAGGGCTGACACCCCGAGCAACGGCCTGGAGGAACGGGGCGCGTCCGACGGACGCGCCCCGTTCCGCGTCCGGTCGCCGCCACCGCCGTGCCACGATGGTCGGGTGACCGCCGACGCCATCGCCTCCGACTTCGCCCAGTTCGTCACCGAGTCCCCCACCGCGTTCCACGCGGCAGCGGCCGCCCGGGACCGCCTCGTCGCCGCGGGGTTCGAGGAGCTCGACGAGCTCGGCGCCTGGCCGACGACGCCCGGCGCGTACGTGGTGGTCCGTGACGGTGCCGTCATCGCCTGGCGTCTGCCGTCCGGGGCCACCCCGACCACCCCGTTCCGGATCCTCGGCGCCCACACCGACTCCCCCGGGTTCCGCATCAAGCCGAACCCCGGCGTGCGCACCGGCGGCTGGGAGCAGCTGAACGTCGAGGTCTACGGCGGCGCGCTCCTCTCCACGTGGTTCGACCGTGACCTCCGCATCGCCGGCCGGGTCGTCGACGCGGACGGGACGGTCCGCCTGGTGTCCACCGACGCCGTCGCCCGCATCCCGAACCTCGCGATCCACCTCGACCGCGGCGTGAACGACGGCAAGGAGATCGACCGCCAGCGGCACACCCTGCCGATCGTCGGGGTCGACGGCGACACGGGTGGGACCGACGTGGTGTCGTGGCTGCGCGCCCGGCTCGGTGACGGTGCCGTGTCGTGGGACCTCTTCCTCGCCGACACCCAGGTGCCGGCCCGGATCGGCATCGACCGCGAGTTCCTCGCCTCGGGCCGGATGGACAACCTGACGAGCGTGCACGCCGGACTCCGCGGCATCGTCGAGGCCCCGGCCGACGGCGACCACATCCCCGTGTTCGCGGCGTTCGACCACGAGGAGATCGGGTCCTCGACGCCGTCCGGTGCCGGCGGTCCCTTCCTCGAGGACGTCCTCGGTCGCGTGCAGGAGGGCCTCGGCGCCACCCGTTCCGAAGCCGCGCGGGCGTTCCGTGCCTCGTGGCTGCTGTCGAGCGACGCCGGGCACCTCGTGCACCCGAACCAGCCGGAGAAGCACGACCCCACGAACCGTCCGCGTCCGGGAGCGGGCCCGCTCCTGAAGATCAGCGCGAACCAGCGCTACATGACCGAGGCGAAGGGCGAGGCCGTCTGGGCCACCGCGTGTGCTGCCGCGGGCGTGCCGTGGCAGCCGTTCGTCAACGTGAACACGATCCCGGGCGGCTCGACCATCGGCCCGATCGCGGCGACCCGGCTCGGGATCCCGACGATCGACATCGGCGTCGGGCTCCTGTCGATGCACTCGATCCGCGAGCTCGTGCACGTCGACGACCTCGCGTCCCTGCACGGCGCCGTCGCCGCGTTCCTGGCTGGCTGACGCGGGAGCGCCCGGCGGGCGGGTCAGCCGCCGGCGGCCATCCGCTGCACGTAGGCCGTGAACGCCGGGTCCTGGAAGAGCACGACCATCACCGGCACGATGCCGAGCACCGACGCGACGACACCGCCCACGAGCGGGACCCAGAACGTCCAGCGCCGGGCACGGAGCCGTCGGATCGACCACCAGGCCACGAGCACGAACACCACGACCAGCACGACCGCCCGCACGAGCACGGCGGTCGACAGCGCCGCCGGGTCGGACAGCTCGGTGTACTGGCGCTCCACGAGGGTCCGGATGGTCGAGGCGGTCGTGCCGACGGCGAGGGACTCGACGACCGACCAGAGCCCGATCACGAGCAGCCCGACCGTCAGGACGAAGTCGAGCGGGGTGCGGCCGAAGCGTCCGGCGAGGGGTGTCGGGCGAGCCGTCCCGCCGTCGGCTGCCGGGCCGGGCCGCTGGGCGCCGGCACGGGGATCGCGGTCGCGATCGGGGTGGTCGCGGGTCTCGCGTTCGCCTGCGGCTCGGGAGCGCTCCTCGTGCTCGAGGCGCTCCTGTTCGACGAGCACCGGGTTCACCCAACCGTCGGGCGCGTACTCGCCGTACTGCGGTGCCGGACGGCCGTGGACGCGACCGTGCGCGTCACCGTCAGCCGACGTGGCGGGGGTGCGCCGCGCCTCCTGGCCGAGGGAGGGATCGACGACCTGACCCGGCTCGCGGGCGGGCACCGCGGACCAGCCGTCCGTGCCCCCGCTCACCGTCGACGCCCGCCGAGTGCGCGCGTCGGGTTGCCCGACGCGTCCGTGCGGAGCTCCTTCGGCAGCGAGAACATGAGGTCCTCGTGCGCCGTGACGACCTCTTCCACCGTGGCGTAGCCGGCGTCCGCGAGCTGGTCGAGGACCTCGGTGACGAGCTCTTCCGGCACGCTGGCGCCGCTCGTGACGCCGACGGTGCCGACTCCGGTGAGCCAGTCCTGCTGGATCTCGGCGGCGTAGTCGACGCGGTGTGCGGCCTTCGCGCCGTGCTCCAACGCGACCTCGACCAGGCGGACGCTGTTCGAGGAGTTCGCCGAGCCGACCACGATCACGAGGTCGGCTCCGGGGGCGACCTTCTTGATCGCGACCTGGCGGTTCTGGGTGGCGTAGCAGATGTCGTCGGAGGGCGGGTCCTCGATCGCGGGGAACTTCTCGCGCAGGAGCCGGACGGTCTCCATCGTCTCGTCGACGCTCAGCGTGGTCTGCGAGAGCCAGACGAGGTTCTCGGGGTCGGGGACCTCGAGCGCGGCGACGTCGTCCGGTCCGTTGACCAGGATCGTGCGGTCGGGTGCATGGCCCATGGTGCCCTCGACCTCTTCGTGGCCGGCGTGCCCGATGAGGATGATGGTGCGGTCGGCCTTCGCGAAGCGCGTCGCCTCCCTGTGGACCTTCGTGACGAGCGGGCACGTGGCGTCGATGGCGTGCAGGTCGCGGTCGGCGGCGCCGGCCACCACGGCCGGTGAGACGCCGTGCGCGCTGAAGACCACGTGCGAACCGCGCGGGACCTCGGCGACGTCGTCGACGAAGACCGCTCCGCGCTGCTCGAGCGTCGACACGACGTGGACGTTGTGGACGATCTGCTTGCGCACGTACACGGGCTCGCCGTACTGCTCGAGCGCCTTCTCGACCGCGACCACGGCGCGGTCGACGCCCGCGCAGTACCCGCGGGGGGCGGCGAGCAGGACCTTCTTCGTACCGGCGACCGGTTCGTCCCGCAGCCGGCCGCGCGCCGCGAGGACCCGCGGCGGGGCGAGCGGGACCGTGTGGCCGTTGGTGATCGTCACGTCCCCGATGATAGGTGAGCGGGACGCGCGCGGGCTGAGCGCGCACGGACCTGTGGACAACCCGTCCGGAGCGCGCTGTCACCGGTCTCGGGCAGCATGGACGTCCCGCGTGGAAGGAACGACATTGGCGATCGAACAGGGTCCCCCGACGGCTGACGACCCGTGGCCCGTCGCGCTGCTCGGCGCGAAGCTCCGCGACTGGATCGACCGGCTCGGCACCGCCTGGGTCGAGGGCGAGATCACCCAGTGGAACGTCGCGGGCGGCAACGTCTACGGCAAGCTCAAGGACGTCGACGTCGACGCCACGGTGTCGTTCTCCATCTGGTCGAGCGTGCGCTCCCGGGTCCCCGCGGACATCAAGCAGGGCGACCGGGTCGTCGCGGCCGTCAAGCCGAACTACTGGGTCAAGGGCGGCTCGCTGACGATGCAGGTCGTCGAGATGAAGCACGTCGGACTCGGCGACCTGCTCGAGCGGCTCGAACGCCTGCGCCGCGCCCTCGCCGAGGAAGGGTTGTTCGACCCGTCCCGGAAGAAGCGCCTGCCCTTCCTGCCGCACCGGATCGGGCTGATCACCGGCAAGGACTCCGACGCCGAGAAGGACGTCAAGCGCAACGCCCAGCTCCGGTGGCCGCAGGTCGAGTTCCGGACGGTCCACACGGCCGTGCAGGGCGAGCGCGCCGTGAGCGAGGTCACCGCGGCGATCCTCGAGCTCGACGCCGACCCGACCGTCGACGTCATCATCGTGGCCCGCGGCGGCGGCGACTTCCAGAACCTGCTCGGCTTCAGCGACGAGGGACTCGTCCGTGCCGCGGCCGCTGCGAGCACTCCGATCGTCTCGGCGATCGGGCACGAGGCCGACCGGCCGATCCTCGACGAGGTCGCCGACCTCCGTGCCTCCACCCCGACCGACGCGGCCAAGCGCGTGGTCCCCGACGTCGCCGAGGAACTCGCCAACGTCCGGCAGGCGCGGGCACGACTCGGGCTCCGGTTGTCGCACACCCTCTCGGTCGAGGCGGACCGGATCGCGGCCCTGCGCTCCCGCCCCGCCCTGGCGTCCACCGCGTGGCTCGTCGACACCCGCGCGGAAGAGGTGGCGCGCGACCTCTCCCGCGCCCGTGAACTCCTCGACCGCCGGCTCGAACGCTCCCACTCCGAGGTCGGGCACCTCACCGCCCGGCTCCGGGCGCTGTCGCCGCGGGACACCCTGCGGCGCGGCTACGCGATCGTGCAGACGGCCGACGGCGGCGTGGTGCGGGGCTCGGGGGACCTCAGCGGTGCGACGCCCGTGCACGTGACGCTCGGCGCGGGCACCGCAACCGGGACGCTCGAGCCGGACGGTCCCGGTCCGGACGGGGCCTGACCCCGGTCGACGTCACGGCGGGCGTCGCGGCGGGCGTCGCGGCGGGCGTCGCGGCGGGTGTCGCGGCGGCGAGCGGTCACCACCCGCGGTCGCGCAGCCAGGCCTCGGCGACGCCCGGCCACGCGGCAGCGGTCCCGGTGCCCTCAGCGAGCCCGATCCCGTGCGCGCCACGCTCGAAGACGTGCAGTTCGAACGGCACCGCCCGGCGCGCGAGAGCCTGCCCGTAGCGCAGCGAGTGCGTGACGTGGACGGCCGGGTCCTCGGCGGTGTGCCAGAGGAACGTCGGCGGGGTCGCGCCGTCGACCATGAGCTCCGTGTCGAGCGCCCCCAGCGCCCACACCGTCGCCCCCGTGCCGAGCAGGTTGTCCGCGCTCCCCCGGTGCTGGTGGTCGGTCATCGAGACCACCGGGTAGCAGAGCAGCGCGAGGTCGGGTCGGTCGTCCACGTCCGACACGGCGCGTTCGTCGGGCGTCGGCGCGTTCGAGACGAGGGCAGCGAGGTGGCCACCCGCGGACGAGCCGACCAGCAGGACGCGTGGAGCGGACGGGAGGCCCGGGTACCTTCCGGCGCGCAGGTCCCGCACGAGCGTCCTGGTCGCCACCACGGCGTCGGGGTGCCGGTGCGGGGCGACCGGGTACGCGAAGACCACGGCGGGGATGCCGATCGTGTTGAGCCACCGGGCGTAGCCCTCACCCTCGTGGGCGGCGTGGCCGTGGTACCCGCCGCCGGGCAGGACGAGGGCGACGTCGGGTCGCGCGTCCGCGGGGTCCGGGGCGGTCGGGGCCGGGTACCAGGTCGCGCCGTCGGGGAGGTCCGTCATGCCCCCAGACCCTACGCGGCCGGGAGTTGTCCACGGGTTCGTCCCCGCGGGCGGCACGTCGGTGGGCGCTCGGTAGGATCGAGGGGTGTCATCCCAGCAGGAACCCGAGCAGCCCGACGTCCGGTCGCTGAGCTACGAAGCGGCGCGCGACGAACTCGTGCGCGTCGTCGCCGAGCTCGAACAGGGATCGGCCACGCTCGAACGCTCGCTGTCCCTGTGGGAACGGGGCGAGTCCCTGGCCGCCCGGTGCGAAGAGTGGCTCGTCGGCGCCCGGGCCCGGCTCGACGCCGCACGCGCCGCGTCCGAGTCCGAGGACGGCGCAGCGCGATGACCGACGCCGACGGCCGCCCGATCGTCGCCGAGCTGGGCCGCCCCGAGACACCGGAGGAGACCTGGGCGCGCAAGGACGCTGCCCGCACCGCCCGGCGGCAGCACCAGACCGCGTTCAACCTCGTGCTCGCACTCATCGCGTCGCTCGGCATCGTGCTGTTCCTCGTCGCGGTCGTCGTGCGTCCGGACACCACGATCGGCGACCGGACGGTCGACTTTCGCCAGGTGGCCTCGCAGGCCCAGGTGCCGGGCGTCACGCTCGCCGCGCCCGCGTTGCCGAGGGACTTCTCGTCCAACCGTGCCGACTACCAGGACAAGACGTCCGACGGGGTGAGCGTCTGGACCGTCGGCCTGCTCACGCCGGACAAGCAGTACATCGGCCTGCAGCAGGGCATCGACGCGAACGCGACCTGGGTGTCGAACGAGCTCGACCAGCACGCCGCCACGGGCACCCGCACGATCGCCGGGACGAAGTGGACCGTGTACGACCGCCGGGCCGAGGGCGACGACGCGGGCAACCAGGCGTACTCGCTCGTGTCGACGTTCGACCAGGGCACCGTCGTCCTGTCCGGCACCGCCGACGACACCTCCTTCCGGACCGTCGCGACCGCCGTCAGCAAGCAGTTCGCGAACTGACGAGCCAAGACCCGCCGCAGCAGCAGCACGACCACGACCCGAACCACCCGAAGCACCCGAGGAGCCCCATGCCCGACCGCGCCGCCTCCACCCCGTCCGACGCCCTCCGACTCCTCGTCGAGGGCAACGCCCGCTTCGCCGCCGACAAGCGCCGCACCGGCCGGATCGACCCGGACCGCCGCTCGGAGCTCGCCGGGTCGCAGGCACCGTTCGCCACCGTCCTCGGCTGCTCGGACTCCCGCGTGCCGTTCGAGCACGTGTTCGACGCCGGCATCGGTGACCTCTTCGCCATCCGCAACGCCGGCCAGATCGTCGACGACGTCGTGCTCGGATCGATCGAGTTCGCCGTCGTCGCGCTCGGCACGCCGCTCGTGGTCGTCCTCCGGCACACCAAGTGCGGCGCCGTCGCGGCCGCCCGCTCCGGCGAGCCCGTCCCCGCCCCGCACCTGCAGGCCCTCGTCGACGCCATCGCCCCGAGCGTCGAGCGCGTCCGCACCACCGACGCCGACGTCCCCCAGGAATCCGTCGGCGCCGCCCACCTCGAAGCCACGCTCCGTCAGGTGATCGAACGCTCCGGCGCCGTCTCGGACGCGATCGCCGAGGGTAGATTGGCCGTCGTCGGCGCGACCTACGACCTCACCACGGGCGAGGTCGCCGTCGACACCGTCGTGGGCCAGGCCTGACCGACCGCCACGACGACCCGTCCCGGACACCATCGGGACACCCACCAGCCGGCGCGACCGCGGCCGGCGAGCACCCCAGGAAGGACCACGACGACGTGACCGACACCACCCCGACCACCGTGACCGACAGCTCCGGCGAGTACCGCATCGAGCACGACACCATGGGCGAGGTCCGGGTGCCGGTGTCCGCGCTCTACCGGGCGCAGACGCAGCGTGCGGTGGAGAACTTCCCGATCTCCGGGAGCGGGCTCGAGTCGGCCCAGATCGTCGCCCTCGCCCGGATCAAGCGGGCGGCCGCGATCGTCAACGGTGAGCTCGGCATCGTCGACCCGACCCTGGCCGCTGCCGTGGTCGAGGCGGCGGACACCATCATCGGTGGCGCCCACCACGACCAGTTCCCCGTCGACGTCTACCAGACCGGCAGCGGGACCTCGTCGAACATGAACATGAACGAGGTCCTCGCGACCCTCGCGTCCGAGGTCGCCGGTGCCCCGGTGCACCCGAACGACCACGTGAACGCCTCGCAGTCCTCGAACGACGTGTTCCCGACGTCGGTGCACGTCGCCGTGACCGAGGCCCTCATCCGCACGCTCGTCCCGGCGCTCGAGCACCTCGCCGAGTCGCTCGAGGCGAAGGCCACGCTCTGGGCCGACGCGGTGAAGTCCGGCCGCACGCACCTCATGGACGCCACGCCCGTCACCCTCGGGCAGGAGTTCGGCGGCTACGCGCGCCAGGTCCGTCTCGGCATCGAGCGGGTGAACGCGACGCTCCCCCGCGTGGCCGAGGTCCCGCTCGGCGGCACGGCCGTCGGCACCGGGATCAACACGCCGAAGGGCTTCCCGCAGCGGGTGATCGCCCAGCTCGCGAGCGACACCGGGCTGCCCGTCACCGAGGCGCTCGACCACTTCGAGGCGCAGGGCGCCCGGGACGCCCTGGTCGAGGCGTCCGGAGCGCTCAAGGTCATCGCGGTCAGCCTGACGAAGATCAACAACGACCTCCGGTGGATGGGCTCGGGGCCGAACACGGGCCTCGGCGAACTGCACATCCCGGACCTCCAGCCCGGCTCGTCGATCATGCCCGGCAAGGTCAACCCCGTCATCCCCGAGGCCACGCTCATGGTCGCCGCACGCGTGATCGGCAACGACGCCACCATCGCGTGGGCGGGCGCCTCCGGTGCGTTCGAGCTGAACGTCGCGATCCCCGTGATGGGCACCGCGCTGCTCGAGTCGATCCGCCTGCTCGCGAACAGCTCGCGGGTGCTCGCCGACAAGACGATCGACGGGCTCGAGGCGAACCTCGACCGCGCCCGCGCGTTCGCCGAGTCCTCGCCGTCCATCGTCACCCCGCTCAACCGCGTGATCGGGTACGAGGCGGCGGCGAAGGTCGCGAAGTTCGCGGTGCAGGAAGGCGTCACCGTGCGCGAGGCCGTGATCGCACTCGGCCACGTCGAGCGGGGCGAGGTCACCGAGGAGCAGCTCGACAGCGCCCTCGACGTGCTCAGCATGACGCACCCGAACTGACGCACCCCGTCACGGACAGGAGGCGCGGTGCCAGCTGGCACCGCGCCTCCTGTCCGTCAGGTTGTTCGGAACCACGAAACCGACATCGAACCAGCATCCAGGGCCGGTTCGACGTCGGTTTCGTGGTTTGACGCGCAGCGTGCCGCGCGCCGCCGCTAGACCAGGTCGGGCGAGTCGAGCATCTCCGTCACCAGCGCCGCGATCGCGGACCGCTCCGAGCGCGTCAGCGTCACGTGCGCGAACAGCGGGTGTCCCTTGAGCCGCTCGATCACCGACGCGACCCCGTCGTGCCGACCGACCCGCAGGTTGTCACGCTGCGCCACGTCGTGCGTGAGGACCACCCGCGAGTTCTGCCCGATGCGGGACAGCATCGTGAGCAGCACGTTCCGCTCGAGCGACTGCGCCTCGTCCACGATCACGAACGCGTCGTGCAGGGAGCGCCCGCGGATGTGCGTCAGCGGGAGTACCTCGAGCATGCCCCGCTCGACGACCTCGTCGAGGACGTTGTCGGAGACCAGTGCGCCGAGCGTGTCGTACACCGCCTGTGCCCACGGGTTCATCTTCTCGGACGCGTCGCCCGGCAGGTACCCGAGCTCCTGGCCGCCCACCGCGTAGAGCGGCCGGAACACCATGATCTTCTTGTGCTGCTGGCGTTCGAGGACGGCCTCGAGACCGGCGCAGAGCGCGAGCGCCGACTTGCCCGTGCCGGCGCTGCCGCCGAGGGAGACGATGCCGATCTCCGGGTCGAGCAGCGCGTCGATCGCGAGCCGCTGTTCGGCGGAGCGCCCGCGGAGGCCGAAGACCTCGCGGTCGCCACGCACCAGCGCCACCGCGCCGGCGGTGTGCACCCGGCCGAGGGCGGAGCCGCGCTCGGAGTGGATGACGACGCCGGTGTTGACCGGGACGCCGTCGAGCTGCGACGAGCGGATCTCCTCCTTCTCGTAGAGGTCGGACATCTGCTCGCCGGACACCTGCAGGTCGGCGATCCCCGTGTACCCGGAGTCGACCGCGAGCTCGGCGCGGTACTCCTCGGCCGCCATGCCGATCGAGGACGCCTTGACGCGCAGCGGCAGGTCCTTCGACACGACGACCACGTCGAGTCCGTCGTTCTTGAGGTTCGAGGCGACCGCGAGGATCCGCGAGTCGTTGTCGCCGAGCTGCAGCCCGGACGGGAGGACGGACTGGTTCGAGTGGTTCAGCTCGACCCGGAACGAGCCGCCGTCGCCGATCGCGATCGGGAAGTCGAGCCGCTCGTGCTCGATCCGGAGCTCGTCGAGGAGTCGGAGTGCCTGCCGGGCGAAGTACCCGATCTCCGGGTCGTTGCGCTTGGACTCCAGTTCGCTGACGACCACGACGGGCAGGACCACCGCGTGCTCCGCGAAGCGGAACAGTGCCCGCGGATCGCTGAGGAGCACCGAGGTGTCGAGCACGTACGTGCGCTGGGCGACCGATGTGGACGAGTCCGCGGTGTGCTGCTGCTGTGTTCCGCGAGAGACGTTCTGAGAGGTCACGACCACTCCATCCCCGGGCCGCGCTCGGCCCGGTCCATGTCCTCGAACGCGGCCGTGGAGCGGGTCTGCGAAGCACCGACTGTGGCCGCTTCGATCGGGCGCGGTGCCCGATGGGGACAAGCTACGTCCGACCCCCGACACGGCACCAGCGACACGCGGTTCCCCGAGTTACGGTCACGTGAACAACGCGGCCGCTACTGCATCGTGGCGTACGACAGGCAGGCGTCGCGGAACATGTCGAGCGTCTCGTCCGTGGTGGACGCGAACACCGACACCCGCGCGACCCCGAGCCGCGTCGTGACCGTCACGCCGTGGTTGTGGAACGCCGCGGACAGCGCGGTGAGCCGTCCCTGCGGCGGTCGGAGCACCACGATCCCGGCGCGCTCCCGGGGGTCGCGGCTGGACTCGACGGAGAGGCCGAACTCGTCGGCGATGTCGAACACCCGCTCGACCCGGTCGGTGACCCGCTCCTGCACGGCGGCGACACCGACCGCCGTGAGCCGGTCGAGCGACACCGCCAGGCGTGCCTGGGACACCGGGTCGGTGCGGGTCATCTGGAAGCCGGCGGCACCCGGACGGACCGACGGGACCTCGGTCGGCCACCCGGTCGTGCCGTGCGGGCCGGACAGTGCGGGCCGGAGGCGGTTCAGGGCACGGTCGCTGAACGCGGTGAACCCGGTCCCCCACCCGGCGTGCAGCCACTTCTGGCCGCCGGTCGCGACGACGTCGGCGAGCTCGTACGGGGCGTCGACCACGCCGAAGCCCTGGATGGCGTCGACGATGAGGAGGCGGTCGCCGATGACCTCGCGGATGGCGGCGAGGTCAGCGAGGTAGCCGGTCTGCCAGTCGACGAGCGAGACGGCGACCGCGGTGACGTCGTCGGACAGGCGCGACTCGATGAGCGACGGCGTCATCCACCCGGCGCCGGACTCGATCACGACGGGCTGCACGCGACCACCTGTGGCCGAGGCGGCACTCGCGAGGGCCAACGGCAGCGAGGGGTACTCGTCGGCGGAGACGAGCACGCCTCCGGTGAGCCCGAACGCGGTGTGCAGGAGCCCGGGCGTCGTGGCGGTCTGCGAGACCACCTGGTCCTCGCGCCGGCCGACGAGCCGTGCGGCGACGGTGCGGACCCGGGCGTCCTGCTCGTCGAGCGTCTCCATGGCGCCGAAGCGCATGTGCTCCTGGATCGTCCCGAGCACGCGCTGCTCCTCGAGGACCGCGGTCTGGACGGGACCGAACGCGGCGTGGTCGAGGTAGCCGGGCTCCTCGGCGAAGCCTGAGGCGTACTCGGCGATGTTCACAGGGGCAACCTTCCGTGGGACGAAAACCCTGTGAGTCTACTGGGATGAACGGCCGACAGCCGCCGCAGTGCGGGGAACGGCGGTCGTCAGCCGCCGTACCGGCGGGACCGCAACCCGAAGTCGCGGACGGCGCGCAGGAAGTCGACCTCGCGCAGGTCCGGGTAGAGCGCCTCGACGAAGTAGAACTCGCTGTGCGCGCTCTGCCACAGCATGAAGTCCGACAACCGCTGTTCGCCCGACGTCCGGATGACCAGGTCGGGGTCCGGCTGCCCCTGGGTGTAGAGGTGGTCACCGATGAGCTCGGGCGTGAGGACCTCGGCCAGGGTGTCGAGCGTGCCGCCGCCCTCGTCGTGCGCCTGCACGATGCTGCGCATGGCGTCCGCGATCTCCCGACGGCCGCCGTAGCCGACCGCGAGGTTCACGTGCAGCCCGGTGTGCTCCGCCGTGCGCTGCTCGGCGGCGGAGAGCGCGGCGACGAGGGGCTCGGGCAGGCCCTCGTTCGAGCCGACGTGCTGGACCCGCCAGTCCCGGTGGTCGGCCAGGGTCCCCGCGAGGTCGGCGATGATGCCGACGAGCTGCTCGAGTTCGTCGCCGCCACGACCCTTGAGGTTGTCGGACGACAGCAGGTAGAGCGTCACGACCTCGATGCCGAGGTCGTCGCACCACGTCAGGAACTCCGGGATCTTCGCGGCGCCCGCGCGGTGCCCGTGCGCGGCGGACTCGAGACCGAGCTGCTTCGCCCAGCGACGGTTGCCGTCCACGATCATGGCGACGTGCTTCGGCATCGCCGAGCCGTCGATCTGCCGGCGGATCCGGTTCTGGTAGGCGCGGTAGAGGATCCCTCGTCCTGCCCATCCCACCCTGCCGGTCACGGAACGAACATAGTGCACGGTGCCTCGGAGCGAGCCGCGTTCCCCGGGCCGTCCGCCCGTGTTCGGCGTTCGTTCGGCATCGGCCCCTACGGTCGGACCATGCAGGCCGAGCACGACACCGGGACCCTCCCCCACGTCCCCTTCACCGACGAGGCCGCGAGCACCGCGACCGCCGGACGGACGACCGCCAGCGCGTCCGAACCCCGGCCCGCGTGGCGCGGTTGGATCCACCTCGGGGCGTTCCCGTTCGCCATCGCGATGGGCATCGTGCTCATCGTCCTCGCGGGCTCACCCGCGGCGAAGGTGGGCAGCGCCGTGTTCATGGCGACGTCGCTCGCGATGTTCGGCGTCTCGGCGACCTACCACCGGTTCCCCTGGGGCCCGACGGTCAAGGCGGTGCTCAAGCGCATCGACCACACGAACATCCTGCTGCTCATCGCCGGCACGTACACACCCGTGGCGATCTGCGCCCTGCCGCACACCCTGATGGTCGTGGTGCTCTGGGTGATGTGGTCCGGCGCGGCGCTCGGCATCGCCTTCCGGGTCCTCTGGATCGGGGCGCCCCGGTGGCTCTACGTGCCGATCTACCTCGTGCTCGGCTGCGCGGCGCTCGGGTTGCTGCCGCAGTTCTTCGCCGCGAGCGTCCCGATGACGGTCCTCGTGCTCTCCGGCGGCGTGGCCTACATCCTCGGTGCGCTCGTGTACGGCTTCAAGCGGCCGAACCCGTCGCCGACGGTGTTCGGCTTCCACGAGGTCTTCCACGCACTCACGGTCGTCGCGTTCGCCGCCCAGTGGGCGGGTGTCCTCATCGTGGCGCTGGACCCGGTGCGCTGACCGCGACGGTCCGTCGGACGGGAGGCGCGGGTCGGGCCCGCACCGTGCCTCCCGTCCCGCACACACGCGGGTCCACCGCACAGATCGCGTCAGCCGCGCCGGTCGCGTCAGCCGCGCCCGTGGCGTCAGCCGCGCTCGGTGTCGTCCCCGACGCCGGCCCGGCCGTCCTCGGCCGCACGCCGCTCCGGCTCGTCCGTCGCGACGCCGTCGCGATCGATGCCGTCACGGTCGACGCCGTCACGATCGCCACCCGCGGTGCCGTTCGCCTCGGCCTCGAGCCGCTCCCGGATCTCCGCCCGGTAGCGGGTCCGCCGGATGCGCCGCGTCATGTCGATCACGAGCAGGATCGTCACGATGGCCACGACCGCGATCGCGATGAAGCCCGCGACCCCGGGCGTCACGTCGACGTCCGGGACGCTCGAGGTCGGGCTCTGGCTGGGGGTCGCGGCGAGTGCCGCGTGGAGGGTGCTCACGCAGTGGTGTCCTTGTCGGCAGGGATCCCCGCGAACAGGTCGGACTCGGGGAGCTCGGTCGGCACGCGGGCCTCGACGAGCTGGTAGTCCTCGGTCGGCCACACCGTCGCGAGGAGGTCGTTCGGCCAGTAGAAGAAGGCGCTGTCCGGCGGCACCTGGCTCGCGTGGGCCCGGAGCGCCGCGTCACGCGCGTCGAAGTACTCGTGCACGTCGACGTGGGTCGTGGCGAGGTCGGGCCGGTCGGCGAACCGTTCGACCCACTCGCGCAGCTGCTCGACCGCCGGGCTGTCCGGGTCGCGTTCCTGCAGGGCCTCGAAGACCGTCCGGAAGCGCCGGGGGTTCATGGTGCGCTCGTAGTAGAGCTTCGCGACGGACCACGCGGGCCCGGCGTCGGGGTACTTCTCGGGGTCCGCGGCGTCGCGCCAGGCGGCCACCGAGACCTCGTGCGTCCGGATGTGGTCCGGGTGCGGGTAGCCGCCGTTCTCGTCGTAGGTGACGAGCACGTGCGGGCGGAAGCGCCGGATGACCCGCACGAGGGCCTCGGTCGAGTACTCGAGCGGCACCGTCGAGAAGGTGCCGGGGCGGACCGTCTCGCCCTTGTCGGCGTCGGGCAGGCCGGAGTCGTGGTACCCGAGCCACAGGTGGTCGATGCCGAGCGCCGCCTGGGCCCCGGCCATCTCGGTGCGGCGGTACCCGGCCATGTCGCGGTGCGCCCGGCTCGTGGCGGGCTCGCCGAGCTGGTCGTTGAGGATGTCCCCCGCCTCGCCGCCCGTGCAGGAGACCACGAGGACCTCGTTGCCCTCGGCCGCGTACTTCGCCGCGGTCGCCGCTCCCTTGCTCGACTCGTCGTCGGGATGGGCGTGGACGGCCATCAAGCGGTACGGCACTGGTCTTCCTCACTGATCGCGTGGCAGCACACAGTGTCACGTGAACTACCCTGGGATCAGGATAATCACCCCGGGAGCCCCGAACTGTCCGAACCGCAGCACCAACCGGCACCTCAGCCGTCCGCCAGCACCACCGCGACGCTGGACGACCGCTACGGCCGCACCCCCGGACGCGCTCGTCGCACGCGGCTGATCGGGATCGTCGCCGCTGCCGCCGTCGCCCTGGTGTTCATCGTCTGGGTGGTCTGGGCCGGTCCCGGGCAGACCAGCCACGGCCTCGACACCGACGACGTCGGGTACCAGGTCGTCTCCGACCACCAGGTGGTCGTGCACACGCAGATCTCCGTCGACCCCGGCACGGTCGCGAAGTGCGCCGTCCAGGTCCTCGACAAGTCGTACACGATCGTCGGCTGGCGCGAGATCCGGGTGCCGGCATCCGATCAGCGCGTCCGGAGCATCAGCACGCCCGTGAACACCGTGTCACGCGGTGTGACCGGCTTGATCCACGACTGCTGGGTTCCCTAGACTGCTGTGATTCGCGGACAAGACCGGCCACACCGGCCGGTCTTGTTCTTTGCTGAAGGGAATCACCATGAGCAACGACACCCAGGTCACGTGGCTGACGCAAGAGGCGCACGACCGCCTCACGGCCGAGCTCGAGACGCTGTCCGGTGAAGGTCGCCAGGAGATCGCGAACCGCATCGAAGCCGCTCGCGAAGAGGGCGACCTCAAGGAGAACGGCGGCTACCACGCCGCCAAGGACGAGCAGGGCAAGATCGAGGCCCGCATCCGTCAGCTCACCGAGCTCCTCAAGCACGCCACCGTCGGCGAAGCGGACTTCGACGGCACCGTCGAGCCCGGCACCGTGGTGACCGCCGTCATCGCCGGTGACGAGTCGACGTTCCTGGTCGGCAACCGCGAGATCGTCGGCGAGGGCTCGGACCTCACCGTCTACAGCCCGGTCAGCCCGGTGGGCGCGGCCATCGTCGGCCTGCGCGCCGGCGAGAAGGCCACGTACACCGCGCCCAACGGCAAGGAGATCGCCGTCGAGGTGACGAAGGTCGAGCGCTACGAGCCGTAGACGCCACCCTTGACGGACAGGAGGCGCGGTGCCAGCTGGCACCGCGCCTCCTGTCCGTCTCCGGCTCAGCTCAGTGCCCGTCTCAGTGCTCGAGCAGCTCCGGCTGGAAGCCCACCTCGTGCAGGCGGTGGATGACCTCCTGTGCGTGCTCGGGACCGCGCGCCTCGATCGACAGGTCGAGCGCGACCTCGTTGATGACGAGCCCCTGGCCGTGCCGGGTGTGGAGCACCTCGACGACGTTCGCACCGGCGTCCGAGATGACCTGCGAGACGCGAGCGAGCTGACCGGGGCGGTCCGGCAGCATGATCCGGATGCCGATGTAGCGCGACGCCGCGACGAGGCCGCGGGTGATCACGCGTTCCATCATGAGCGGGTCGATGTTGCCGCCGCTGAGCAGGACGACGGTGCGACCGGTGTCGCGGACGGCACCGGACATGATCGCCGCGACGCCGACGGCTCCGGCGGGCTCGACGACGAGCTTGGCGCGTTCGAGCAGCACCAGGAGCGACCGGGCGACGTCGTCGTCGGACACGGTGACGATGTCGTCGACGAGGTCGCGGATGATCGGGAAGTTCAGGTCGCCGGGTCTGGCCACGGCGATGCCGTCCGCGATCGTCGGCTTCGTGCTGACGGTGACGGGTTCGCCGGCCTCGAGCGAGCTCGGGTACGCGGCGGCGTTCTCGGCCTGCACCCCGATGACCCGGATGGTGCGTCCGAGGCGCTCGGCGACGCCCTTGACGGCGAGGGCGATGCCGGCGATGACGCCGCCGCCGCCGATCGGCACGATGACCGTGTCGGCGTCGGGCACCTGGTCGAGGATCTCGAGCCCGAGCGTGCCCTGGCCGGCGATGACCGCGGGGTGGTCGAACGGCGGGATGAAGACCGCTCCGGTCCGTGTCGCGAAGTCCTTGGCCGCGCTCAGCGCCTCTTCCACCGAGTGCCCGCGCAGGACGACCTCGGCGCCGTAGTGCCGCGTGGCCTGGAGCTTCGGCAGGGCGACGCCGACCGGCGTGAAGATCGTCGCGGGGATGCCGAGCTCGCGCGCGGCGAGGGCGACCCCCTGCGCGTGGTTGCCGGCGCTGGCGGCGACGACCCCCGCGGCCCGCTGCTCCGGGGTGAGGGTCGACAGGCGGTTGTACGCGCCACGGACCTTGTACGCACCGGTGCGCTGCAGGTTCTCGCACTTGAGGTGCACCGGCGACCCGAGGACCTCGGCGAGGAACTGCGAGGTCTCCATCGGGGTGACACGGGCGACCCCGGCGATCGTCACACGTGCCTTCTCGATGTCGTCGAGCGTGGGGATCAGCGGCGTGGTGGTGTCGGTCACGGGTCCATCATCGTCGCTCGCGGCACTCCTGACGAACCCGTGACGTCAGTTGGTGCTGGCAGTGCCCTCAGCCGCCGCCGGCTCCGGCTTGCTGCCCGGTGCCGGGACCGCGTCGCCGACCTTGTGGCGGCGGCCACGCCGGAGCTGGAGCTGCCCGTGCTGGCCGCGCTTCGGGGTGGCCTCGAGCACGTGCTCGGAGTCGAGTCCACGCCAGCGGCCGCTCGCGATCGTCATGACCATCGTGTTCACGGTGGCGATCAGCGGCACGGCGAAGAAGGCACCGGCGATGCCCGCGAGCCCGGAGGCCGCCGTGACGCCGAGGACCACCGCGAGCGGGTGGACCTTGACCGCGTTGCCCATGACGAGCGGCTGGAGGATGTGTCCCTCGATCTGCTGCACGAGCAGCACGACCGCGAGGACGAGGACGGCCGCGAGCGGGCCGTTGAAGATGAGTGCGACGAAGACGGCCAGGAACCCGGTCACGATCGCACCGACGACGGGGATGAAGGCACCGAGGAAGACGAACGCCGCGATCGGGATCACCAGCGGCATGCCGCCGAAGAACAGGCCGACGATGAAGGCGCCGAGCCCGATGCCGACGGCGTCCACGAAGGCGACGAAGATCTGCACGCGGATGAAGCTCGTCAGGGTGATCCACCCCGCGACACCGGCGCCGTCGACGGTCGCACGGGCCTTCTTCGGGAAGAGCCGCACGGCCCACCGCCACACGTTCTTGCCGTCGATGAGCAGGAAGATCGTGGTGAACAGGATGATGAAGAGCGCCTCGAACACGTGCGTGGCACCGGACCCCGCGCTCGCGACCCCGGAGAGGATCGACGCGCTGTTGTCCTGCAGCCACTTCGTGCCGTCGTCGAGCCAGCCGTTGACGTCGCCCTGCGTGATCCCCAGGCCGGAGTTCAGGACGAGGTCCTTGATGTTCGCGTACTGGTCGACCGTGCGGTCTCGGAGCGACGGGTAGGACGCGATGATCTGGTCGACGACGAGCCACACCAGCGCGCCGATCGCCGCGAGTCCGCCGAGCAGGCTGATGACGACCGCGAGCCACTTCGGCACGTGGTGGCGCTGCATCCAGTTCGAGATCGGCACGAGCAGCGCCGAGACGACGATGCCGACGAGGAACGGGATGAGGATCTGGCTGAAGATCGTCATCAGCCAGATGAAGACCGCGATCACCCCGATGACGACCAGGATCCGCCACGACCACGCGCCGGCGATCCGCATGCCGGTCGGGACGGACTCCTCGACCACGGGGTCCGGATGCGTCGGTTGCTGCTTTCTGCCCCATGCCATGATCGCGAGTGTACCGATGTGCGGCCCGACAGGTACCAGATACGGCATACGTCACCGGACCCGGGGTGTCGGCGGCGATCGGTAGCCTTCGGGACATGGTCAGGACCACGCTCTCCGCTGCCGAGGCCCGCCGCGTCGCACTGGCTGCCCAGGGCTTCGGCCAGCCGCCTGCCGACGCCGTGTCGACCCGGGCGCTGAACGCTGGGTTCGCGCGCCTCGGCCTGCTGCAGATCGACTCCGTGAACGTCTTCGAGCGCAGCCACTACCTGCCGCTCTTCGCCCGGCTCGGCGCCTACGACCGGTCCACGCTCGACCGTCTGACGATGTCGAAGCGCGGTCCCTACGCCGAGTACTGGGCGCACGAGGCCGCCTTCGTCGACCGCGCCGACCTCCCCCTCTTCCGGTGGCGGATGGACGCGCTGCGCGAGCGGGACTCGTGGCCGAACCGGATCGACGGGGTCCGGCGGACCGAGGGGGTCCGGCGCGAGCTCCGGGCGCTGCTCGCGGCCGAGGGGCCGATGCCGGCGAGCGCGGTCGAGCACGAGTCGAACGTCCGTCGGGGGCCGTGGTGGGGCTGGAGCGACGTGAAGCTCGGGCTCGAGCAGATGTTCCGCTGGGGCGACGTCGTGAGCGCCGGACGGGCTGGCTTCGAGCGGGTCTACGCGCTCCCCGGGCAGGTCCTGCCTGCCGGCACGCTCGAGGCCGCACCGGCGCGACCCGCAGCCGTCCTCGAACTCGTCCGCCGGGCCACCCGGGCGCTCGGCGTCGGCACCCGCGCGGACATCGCCGACTACTACCGGCTCCGTTCCGACGACACCGCCGCGGCGATCGCCGAACTCGTCGCCGCCGGGGAACTCGTGCCCGTGCGGGTCGAGTCCTGGAGCGAGCGCGCCTGGATGCACGCCGATGCCCGGGTCCCGCGGCACGTGACGGCCGACGCCGTGCTCAGTCCCTTCGACCCGGTCGTGTGGTTCCGGCGGCGGGCCGAGCGGATGTACGGCTTCCACTACCGGATCGAGATCTACACGCCGGCCCCGAAGCGGGTCTTCGGCTACTACGTCCTGCCCGTCCTGCAGGACGACCGGCTCGTCGGGCGGGTCGACCTGAAGAGCGACCGGCAACGCGGGGTCCTGCGCGTGCGGACGGCGTGGGAAGAGCCGGGCGAGCGGCTCGATGCCGGGCGGCTCGCCGAGACACTCCGACGGACGGCCGCGTGGCAGGGGCTCGACGGGGTCGAGGTCACCGACCGCGGAACCGCCGCGACTGCGGTCGCGGGGGCGCTCGGCGTCCGGCTGGTGCCGCACGTCGCGGCCGACGACGCGGACGCGAGCGTGGCGCTGGAACCGGCCGTCTGACGGGCCGGTGGTGCGGGGCGGGGCCGGCCCGCGCCTCCTGGGCCACACCCGGTCGCTGGCACCCGCCGTCGGGTCAGAACCGGTCGAGGCTCCCGCGCAGCCGCGCGATCCGGTCCGGCAGGGGCGGGTGCGTGGAGAACAGCCGGTCCATCAGGCCGGGCCGCATCGGGTCGGCGATCCAGAGGTGCGCCATCGACGAGTTCTGCGTCTGCATCGGCCGGCCGTACGCGCCGAGCTTCTCGAGCGCACGGGCGAGCCCCTCGGGGTGGCGGGTGGTCATCGCGCCGGTCGCGTCCGCCAGGTACTCCCGCTGCCGGGACACCGCGGCCTGCACGCCCGCCGCGGCGATCGGTGCCACGATGACCGCCACGAGGCCGGCGATGAGCAGGATCGGGTTGTTGCCGCCGTTGTCGTTGTTCCGGTTCCGACCGCCGGCGAGCCCGCTGAAGATCGAGATGCGGAGGAGCACGTCGGCGATGAGACCGACCGCGACCACGAGCCCGAACACCATCGTGGAGACGCGGATGTCGTAGTTCCGGACGTGCCCGAGCTCGTGGGCCATGACGCCCTGGAGCTCCTGGTCGTCCATGATCGCCAACAGCCCGGTGGTCGCGGCGACGATCGCGTGGTCGGGGTCACGGCCGGTGGCGAAGGCGTTCGGCGACGGGTCCTCGATCACGAAGACGCGCGGCATCGGCATCCCGGTGGCGATCGCGAGGTTCTCGACCGTGCGCCAGAGTCGTGGCTCGGTGTTCCGGTCGATCTCGATGCCGCCCGCGATCGCCGTGGCCTGGCGACCCGCGGCGAAGTACTGCACCAGCGCGTACCCGAGGGCGACCACGAGGACGATCACGCCGATCGACACGTTGCCGGCGAGGTAGCCGCCGAGGAACCCGAGCGCCCCGATGATCAGCAGGAAGACCAGGACGATGAGGACCGTGTTGCGCTTGTTGCGCGCGATCGCGCTGTACACGTCGCAGCCGTCGCCCGGCGGGTCAGAACTGGACGCGCGGCGGTTCGGCGATCGCCGCGGGCTCGGCGGTCTCGAAGAACGACGCCTCGGTGAAGCCACGGCTCTTCGCGAACGACGAGTTCGGGAAGACCCGGATCTTGGTGTTCAGTTCGCGGACGCCGCCGTTGTAGAAGCGACGGGCGGACTGGATCTTGTCCTCGGTGTCGACGAGTTCGGACTGCAGCTGCAGGAAGTTCTGGCTGGACTGCAGCTGCGGGTACCCCTCGGCCACCGCGAACACGCTCTTCAGCGCCTTCTGCATGTGCCCCTCTGCCGTGGAGGCGCTCGAGGCGTCCCCGGCGCTGAGCGTCTCGGCGCGGGCCTTCGTCACGGCCTCGAACACGGACTTCTCGTGCGTGGCGTAGCCCTTCACCGTCTCGACGATCGTCGGGATGAGGTCGGCGCGGCGCTTGAGCTGCACGGAGATGTCACTCCATGCCTCGTCGACGCGGACCTTCAGCGTGACGAGCGAGTTGTACGTGACCCACAGGTAGATCCCCACGACGACGAGGAGGACCACCACCACTCCGACGACGATCAGCGTCGTGATGAGTCCGGTGTCCATGAGGGCGTACTCCTTTGCGCGTCGGGATCGCGGTGTGACGGGGCCGTCGGGCCGGCGTCACGGCCGAGGACGATTGTATCGACCAGCGGGGTGCCCTCTCGTCCACGGCCCCGGTTCACGGGCGATTCCCGAGTCGCACACACCGCGCGCTCGGGCTGCTCGGCGTGTCGCTCGGTCCACGGACATCATCCGATCGACGTATTGACCCGAGCGGCTCGATCACGTGGGATGGACTCGGATGAACGCGCGCGGGGAGAACGTGGACGACCGGGCTGTCGGGGGCGACGGCCCCGTTCGCCGAACCCGGATCACGCTGGCCGTCGCCGCGGGGGCCGCCCTCGTCGTGGGCCTGCTCGCCCTCGCCGTGGCCCCGGCCACCGCCGTCACGTCCGCAGCCGGGACGTCCGCAGCCGTGACGTCCACCGGTGCTGCCGCTGGGGCCGACCCCGATCCGGGCACGACACCCACCCCCACGCCAGCGCCCCAGGACCACCTGACCCCGGCACCCCCGACCACGTCGCCGAGCCGGCCCCCGGTGCGCCCGTCGATCGACGACCCCGGCGACATCACCAGCGGGACCGTGCGCTTCAGCGGCAGGGGCACCCCCGGGCACGCCCTGCGGGTCACCGGTCCGGCGACGACCGGGTCGACCGGGTGCACCGCGACCGTCCACGACGACGGTGCCTGGTCCTGCCTCGCGACCGTCCGGAGCGGACCGCAGCAGGTCTTCACCGTGGCGGACCAGAGCTTCCCCGGGCTCGGCTCGGCGCGCACCCCGGCGTCCGACGTCATCGTCCCGCCGGTCGTCACCACCGCACGGCCCACGAACGGTCCGGTGACCGGCACCGGACACGCCGGGTCGACCGTCACGCTCTCGGTGTCCGGGTCGTCGACGGACCGGACCGCCACGGTCGGTGCCGACGGCCGGTGGACGGTGTCCCTCCGCGGCGGCACCCCGGGCGGCGACGCACGGCTCTCCGTCACCGCCACGCAGACCGCGAGCACGGCCGACGGATACCGGTCCGACCTGCGGAGCGCCGCGTCGACCCCGGTGACCGTGACGCTCGACCGGACCGCACCGACGGCACCGCGCATCACCGCGCCCGGGTCCGGCGACCGCGTGCGCGTCCAGCCCCTGACCGTCAGCGGGACGGGCGAGGCGGGCGCCGTGCTCACCGTGTACGTCGACCGTGCGCCCGTGTGCCGGACCGAGGTGCCCGCCTCCGGCCGGTGGTCCTGCACCACGGCCGGCTCGACGCTGGGCGCCGGCAGCCGGACGGTGACGGCGACGCAGCACGACGCCGCCGGCAACTTCTCGCCGACCTCGACGGCCGTCCGGGTCGTCGTCTCCCGTGCGTCCGCGGCACCGGGCACGCCGGGTGACGGGTCCACCGGCAGCGGCTCGCCGTCCGGGACCCCTGGTACCGGAACGGGCAGCACCGGCACGACGACGGGCCCGAACGGCCACGGCACCGCGACCGGTGGCTCCTCCGGCCCCGGCACCGGCCCAGGTTCCGGTCCCGGCTCCGGTCCGGGTTCGGGTTCCGGTTCCGGTTCCGGTTCCGATGGAGGCTCCGGCGGCAGCACCGGCGCCGGCAGCGGGTCCGGCACCACCACGGGCGGGCACGGCCGCGGGCTCGACTGGTCCGGCCCCGCCGGCGACTGGACCGCCTCCACCGCGTACGACACCACCGTGCCGACCATCCAGGCGGCGTTCTCGTGGCGCACCGTCCTCGTCGCCACGGCCGTCGCCGCCGGCTTCCTCGTGCTCATCGCGGGTCCGCTCGCACTCGTCGCCGGCGTCGCCCGGGGCCGGATCCGTTCGCCGTTCGCCGGACTCCTCGGTCGCAACCGCCCCCGTGACGAGCGGCGCCGCGGCGAGGACGTGCTCCCGACCTGGGCCTCGATCACCGTCGCGGTGCTGGTCGTCGGACTGTGCACGCTCCTCGGCGTCGGCATCTCCCTCGAAGCCCGCTACGTCCGCCTGGCGATCGCGGTCCTGCTCGGCGCGGCCGTCCTCACGACGACGATCGTCCTCGCCACCCGCTGGGCAGCCGGCACCGACCGCAGCACGATCGGGTTCCGGGTCTCCCCCTGGCTGGTGCTCGCCGCCCTCGTGGCGTGCGGCGTCACCCGGACCTTCGACCTCTCACCCGCCGTCATCGTCGGTGCCGTCCTCGTGCCGATCGGCCGACCGGACCTCGACACCCGGGCGCTCCGGCTCGGCTCCTCGATCGCTGCCGGCGCCCGCAGCGCCACCTGGCGGTCGATCGCGCTGCTCGTCGTGGCGGCGGCCGGCTGGGTCCTGCACTCCGTCACGCCGGGGTCCGGCTTCTGGGTGTCGTTCGTGTCCGAGTTCGCGATCACCCTGTGCGTCGGCGGCCTCGGCGCCGTCGTCGTGACGCTGCTGCCGGTGGCCGGGTCCGCCGGGCAGTCCCTGCTCGCGCGGTCCCGTGGTCGGTACGCCGCCATCGCCGCGGTCGCCGTCGCGTTGGCCGCCGCCGTGTACTCCGGGTCCGCCGGGACGCACGTCTCCCCCGTCGCACTGGTGGTCGTCGCCGCGGTCTGCACCGCCGGGGCCGTCGCCGTCTGGTGCTGGCAGCGGGCGGCCCGGGTCGACCAGCGCGCCTGAACGTGGCACCGTCAGGGCCCGGATCGGGCTGCCGCCGAGGCTCGCTGCACGGATACGCTGACGAGCGGTGCGCGCGACACCACGAACGGAGCGCGCCGTACCACGGACGGTGCGTGCAGCACCACGACCGCTGCTGGGAGCGACGATGACCGAGACCCGATCCGACTACGACCCGACCCGCTTCCGCGACGTCTTCGAGCACAGCTACACGTACGCCAACGGCTTCGCCCGGAACACCCACCGCTTCGCCGGCCGACCGGCGCTCCGCGATCCCGACACCGACCGCTCGTGGACGTACGCCGAGCTCGGCGCCGACGTCGACCGCGTCGCCGGGTGGCTCGTGCGCCACGGGGTCGGTCGCGGCTCCGTGGTCATGGTCGAGCTGTTCAACTCCCCCGAGTTCGCGATCCTGTACCTGGCGGCCCACCGCATCGGCGCGGTGTTCTCCCCCACCAACTTCCGACTCGCGTCGGACGAGGTCGCGTTCATCATCGAGGACTCCGCCCCCGTGGTCCTCGTCCACGACGCCGCCCGCTCGACCGACATCACGGCCGCGCTCGCCAGCTCCGACCACACGCCCGAGCACGTCGTCGTGGTCGGCGACGGAACCCGGCCCGGCGACGTCGACTTCGCCGCGCTCCTCACCAGCGACCCCGTCACCGCCGACGAGCTCGCCGAGTCCGAGCCCCGCAGCACCTACGACGAGACGACGCGCCTGTACACGAGCGGCACGACCGGGCGGCCGAAGCCCGTGCCGCTGCCGAGCCTCGTCGAGGTCCTCAGCGCCCACGACGTGATCATGCACTTCCCGCTGAGCCCGTTCGACAAGACCCTCAACATGTCGCCGCTCTTCCACCGCGGCGGTCTCTACTCCGGCGGCCCGAACCCGGTGTTCTACGTCGGCGCCGAACTCACCACGCTCCGGCACTTCGACGCCGACCGTGTGCTCGACCTGGTCGAGTCCGAGCATCTGACGTTCCTCATCGGCGCCCCGCCGAACCTCGTGCAGCTCGCGAACGCCCAGGAGCAGCGGCCCCGCGACCTGTCCTCCCTCAACGGCATCGTGACGATGGGCGCACCGCTGGACCGGGCCGCGGCGCTCCGGTACCAGGAGCTCCTGTCGCCCCGCATCTTCAACGGCTACGGCACGACTGAGACCTTCTGGAACACCTTCCTCCGCCCCGAGGACTTCCCCGACGGTGCCGGGTCGACCGGCCGAGCCTCCACCGACGACGACGTCGCCGTTGTCCGCGTCTACGAGGACCGCCTCGCCGACCCGAGCGACACCGTGCCGAAGGACGGTTCGGAGATCGGCGAGTTCGCGGTCCGCACCGTGAAGTCCGGCTACTCGTACCGCAACCCCGGGCTCGAGGCCGAGAAGTTCGCGAACGGCTGGTTCTACCCGGGCGACCTCGCCACGTGGGACGAGCACGAGCGCGTGACGGTCGTCGGGCGCAAGGACGACATGATCATCTCCGGCGGCGAGAACGTCCACCCCGTGCAGGTCGAGGCCGCACTGCAGGAGCACCCGGGCGTCGCCGACGCGATCGTGGTCGGCGTCCCCGACGAGCGCTGGGGCGAGGTCGTGACGGCGTACGTCGTCCGTGCGCCCGGGCGGCTGCCGGAGGACGACGTCGAAGCCGCCGCAGCCCTCGAGGAGTGGACCGCGTCGCACCCCGGCCTCGCCCGCTACAAGCGGCCGCGGCTCTACCGGTTCGTCACCGAGCTGCCGTACAACGCCACGGGCAAGAAGGTGCACTACCTCGCGAAGGCGACGGCTGTGGACGACCAGGCTGCGGGGCTCCTGCTCGCGCCGTGACGGCCTGGAGGCGCGGTGCGGGCCGGCACCGCGCCTCCCGTCCCGCAGTGGGTCGCGTCCACGGCGACTGCCGCGCTCTCCGCGCTGCGCGCGTCTACTGGGTCGCGTCGGCCCCGCGGTGCGGTGCGTTCCGTGCGAACAGCCCCGGCAGCAGGCCGCCGATCTTCGTGCCGATGCAGAGACTGACGAACGTCGCGAGCGGGTTCGCCAGCGCCTCCGGGTCGAACGTGGCGACCGCGACGAGCCCGACCGTCCCCGGCACGAGCAGCAGGAACGCCGGGAAGAACGAGACCGTCGCCGGGATCGCCGGCACCAGCCGCTCCAGCAGTCGCGTCGCGACGAACAGCAGCGCGGCGGTCGCACCGGTGGCGACGACGCTCCCCCACAGCGGCGTCGTCCCGCTCACCAGCGCGTAGGCCGTGACCATGACCGCAACGGACACGAGCGTGAGCCGCCACCCCGACCGGAAGACCAGGCCGAGGCCGACGGCCAGTCCGACCACCGCCACCCACGACACCCAGTAGGACGGCACGGCCTCCCACCCGCCGCGGTCCGTGCCGACGCCGGCGACCTCGCCGACGAGTGCCGCCGAGGACGGGTCGACGTGCAGCCCGGTCAGCGCGCTCCCCGACGCGATGCCCGCGGCCATGAACCCGAGCATGATGAGCCCCTGCACGAGCCGCGAGGACCCGGTCACGATGTCGGCCGCGGTGAGCTCGAGCAGGGCGTTGGTGATGAGGGCTCCCGGCACGAACACGGCCACGGGGGCGCACACGGCGAAGAGCGGGACGTGGTCGAAGCCCGTGCCGGCGGCGACGAGCCCGACGATCGTCGTGGACACGAACGCCGCGAGGAACGGGATGATCGCCACGGCCTCGCGGAAGCGGCGCAGCAGGAGGCCGATCACGCCGACGAGGGCTCCGACGGCCAGTGCCACGAGGATCGCCCACCACGGGCAGCGGAACACCACCGCGAGTCCGGCCGAGGTCAGGGCGTTGCCGAGGATCCACGGCAGTGCCGGCGGTGGGACGGTCCCGGCGCGGATCGCACGAACGCGTGCGGGGATCTCGGCGAGGGCGATCGAGCCGCTCTCGAGGCCGAGCACGAGCCGGTTCGCCCGGGCGGCCTGGCGGCTCGAGAGCTCGACGCCCTCGGCGTTGACGATGGTGGCGGCGCCGGTGGCGACCTCGCTCACCATGACGAGGGCGGGGAGGACCCCGACGGCGAGCGTCGGCCCGACCCCGGCGGCGTCGCGGGCCTTCTCGAGCGCCGAACGGACGTCGGTCACCGAGCTGCCGGCGTCGAGGAGGAGGGCGCCCAGCGTGCCGAGCAGCATGCCGGTGGGGACGGTCTCGCCGTCGACCACCTCGACGTGGGCCTCTGGTCGGCCGAGGGCGTTCCGCAGGTTCGCGAGCGCGCTTCCGAATCCGACCACCCGAGAATGGTAGCGGGGGCGGGGTTTCGCGCTGCGCGACAGTGCACGCGCGGGTGACGCCGTGAAGTGTCGCCGAGCGCGAAACGTCGTCCGCCACCTCGGTACCCCCGGTGGGACTCGAACCCACAACTCGGCGATTTTAAGTCGCATGCCTCTACCGATTGGGCCACGGGGGCGGGCCGCAACAGCCTACCGACGAAGACGAGGCGGCCACCCCGTGGGGTGACCGCCTCGTCTGGAGCGTGTCGCTACTTGGCGTCCGCCTCGGCCTTCACCGGCTCGGCGTCGTTCGAGACGTCCTTCGCCGGCTCGCCGTACGCGGGACCGGCCGCACCGGCAGGCTTGCCCTCTTCCGGAGCGGTGGTCGGCTTCGACGCCTCGACCGGTGCCGCGGGGGCCTCGGCTGCAGGCTTCGGACGGGACGCGAACGCCTCGAACGCAGCACGCGGGGTCTCGCGGTCGTCGAGCGACGCGATGTCGCGGCCGAGGAAGAAGCCACCGACCCAGTCGCCGATGACGCGCCACTTGCGCTCCCACGACGGCATCGCCAGGCCGTGGTAGCCGCGGTGTGCGCCCCAGGCCAGGAAGCCCTTCATGGCGAACTTGCCGGACTGGAAGACACCGATGCCGAGACCGAGGCCGGCGACGGCACCGAGGTTCTCGTGCTTGTAGTCGGTCGTCGCCTCGCCGCGGATCGTCGCGACGAGGTTCTTCGCGAGCTGCTTCGCCTGACGGACGGCGTGCTGGGCGTTCGGCACGCAGAACCCGCCGACGCCACCACCGGTGAGGTCCGGCACGGCCGCGACGTCACCACAGGCCCACGCGTCGGCGATCACGCCGTTGTCGTCGACCACGCGCAGGTCGGGCTGCACGCGGATGCGGCCACGCTGCTCGAGCGGGAGGTCCGTGCCCTTGACCATCGGGTTCGCCATGACACCGGCGGTCCAGATGATGAGGTCGGACTCGATCTTCTCGATCGCGCCGTCGTTGGTCTTGAGCTCGCAGACGCCGCCGACCGCCGAGGCCAGCTGCGTCTCGAGGTGCACCGTGGCGCCGCGCTGCGCGAGGTTCTTGAGCACCCAGTGCGACGTCTCGAGCGACACCTCGGGCATGATGCGGCCCATCGCCTCGACGAGGTGGAAGTGCGTGTCGTCGAACGACAGCTCGGGGTAGCTCTTGAGCAGGTCGGAGACGAACGAGCGGAGCTCGGCGAACACCTCGATGCCGGCGAAGCCACCACCGACGACGACGACGGTCAGCAGGCGGTCACGCTCCGGGCCGGCCGGCAGGGTCGCTGCCTTGTGGAAGTTCGTGAGGATCTTGTCGCGGATCGCCGCGGCCTCTTCGATCGTCTTCAGGCCGATCGCCTCGTCGGCGACGCCCGGGATCGGGAAGGTACGCGAGACCGCACCCGCGGTCATGACGATCTGGTCGTAGGACTCCTCCCACGCCTCGCCCTCGGCCGGGGTGATCGTCGCCGTCTTGCTGGCGTGGTCGACCTTCGTGACCTTGGCGGTGACGACGCGCGTCTTCTTGAGGTGACGGCGGTGGGAGACGACGGCGTGACGCGGCTCGATGGAACCGGCGGCGACCTCGGGGAGGAACGGCTGGTACGTCATGTACGGCAGCGGGTCGACCATGACGACCTCGGCTTCGCCCTGACGAAGGTGCTTCTCGAGCTTCCAGGCGGTGTAGAAGCCGGCGTAACCGCCGCCGACGACGAGGATCTTGGGCACGGTGGATGATCTCCTTGGAGTGGGGTGGTTGCCGGGAGGCTGGTCAGAATTCGCCGCCACCCGCCCCGACTCCGGCGTCTGCTCCCTCATCATACGCCCGGCACTCACACCGGGCAGGCGACCAGCTCACGCGCTCGAGCGCGAGGTCGCCGATGGGGTTGACGCCGGGTCCGGCGGCGAGGGCGTGGCCGACGAGGGCGTGCAGGCACTTCACGCGGGTGGGCATGCCACCCGCGGTGATGCCGTCGATCTCGTCGACGTGCTCGATCGACTCGCGATCGGCGAGGTAGGACTCGTGCGCCGCGCGGTACTGCTCGGCGACGGTCGGGTCCTCGAGCAGGGCTGCCAGCTCGGGCATGACCTGGTTGGCCTCGAGGGTGCTGACCGCAGCGGTGGCCGCGGGATGGCACAGGTAGTACAGCGTCGGGAACGGGGTGCCGTTCGACAGCCGGGGCTTCGTGGACACGACGGTGGGGTTGCCACAGACGCAGCGAGCAGCGATCCCGATGACGTCACGCGCCGGTCGGCCGAGCTGCGCCGAGACGACCTGGATGTCGCGTTCGGAGGGCGGGTCGAAGGGAGGGGTCGTCACGGGTACGTGAGCCTACCGGAGTCCCGCGCGTCGTCCTACTTCGTGTCGCCGGTGCCGGAGACGTCCGGTGCGACCAGCTGCTGCGTGGTCTCGTCGGTGAGCCCTGAGGTCAGCACCGACGACAGCATCGCCTGCACCCAGTCGACCTTCGGCGTCTGCACGGTCGAGCTCACGGGCGTGCCGGAATCGGTCGTCGGCGTCGACTCGGCCTTCCGGTTCTCGCTGCCCATCACGAGGTAACTCTCCTCGCCCGGGTACACGTAGAGCAGTCGGTCCCGAGCCTGCGCCTCGATGTACGCGGGGTCGTCCCAGCGCGCGACGTCCTTCTTCTTCTGGGCGACGTCGGCCTTCTGACTCGCGACCTCGCGCTGCTGCTGGGCGATCTGCTCCTGCTGCTGGATCAGGGTCCGGAGTGACGGCGCGAGCACGACGACGAACAGCACGATGATGGCCAGCATGAGCAGGCTGAACCCGGAGAACCGGATCGAGCGGTACCACGGCTGCTCGGACGAGCCGCCCTCGGGCAGCGCCACGGGGACGCGGCGGACACGGGGCTTCTGGCTGGGCACGGTCCGACGATAACCCGCCGGCGGGCCTGCTGGCGGTCGGCACGCGGCCGTTCGGCGCCCTCTCAGCGGGCGATCCAGGAGGCGCGGCGCACCCCCGGAACGCTGCCAGCGCCCGGCACGCGGTCGCGCAACACGCCGCGGGCGATCCGCTGAGGTCGCACGATCGGTCGCCCGCGTCCGGCTGAGGCGGCCGTTCGTGCGACCTCGACGGTCGGCGCGCGGCATGCCGTGCGACCTCGGCGCCCGAACGACGAGACGCCGCCCTCCCGCGGGAGGACGGCGTCTCGCGGAGGCGCTGGTTACAGGGAAGCCGAGCGCGGGAAGGCCGAGCGGCCCGCGTAGACCGCGGCGTCGCCGAGCTCTTCCTCGATGCGGAGCAGCTGGTTGTACTTCGCGACACGGTCCGAGCGGGCCGGGGCGCCGGTCTTGATCTGGCCACCGTCGACCGCGACCGCGATGTCCGCGATCGTGGTGTCCTCGGTCTCGCCGGAGCGGTGCGACAGGATCGCCGTCATGCCGTGGCGCTGCGCGAGGGAGACGGCGTCGAGCGTCTCGGTCAGGGTGCCGATCTGGTTCACCTTGACGAGGATCGAGTTCGCGGCCTTCTCGTCGATGCCCCGCTGCAGGCGCGTCGGGTTCGTGACGAACAGGTCGTCACCGACGATCTGCACCTTGTCGCCGAGCTCGGCGGTCAGGTGCGACCAGCCGGCCCAGTCGTCCTCGGCCAGCGGGTCCTCGATCGTGGCGAGCGGGTAGTCGCGGACGAGCTCGGCGAAGTAGGCCGTGAACTCCTCGCCGGAGAGCTGCTTGCCCTCGAACGCGTACTTGCCGTCGTGGAAGAACTCGGTGGAGGCGACGTCGAGGCCGAGCGCGATGTCCTTGCCCGGCGTGAACCCGGCCTTCTCGATCGCGGCGAGCAGGAAGTCCAGCGCGGCGCGGTTGGACGCGAGCTCCGGGGCGAAGCCGCCCTCGTCGCCCAGGCCGGTCGCGAGGCCCTGCTTCTTCAGCTCGCCCTTGAGCGCGTGGTACGTCTCGACGCCCCAGCGGAGCGCCTCGGAGAACGACTCGGCGCCGTAGGGCACGAGGAAGAACTCCTGGATGTCGACGTTGGTGTCGGCGTGCGCGCCACCGTTGACGACGTTCATGAGCGGGACGGGCAGCGTGTGCGCGTTCGGGCCGCCGAGGTAGCGGAACAGCGGCAGGTCGGCCGAGTCGGCGGCCGCGCGTGCGACGGCGAGCGAGGCGCCGAGGATCGCGTTCGCACCGAGGCGCGACTTGTTCTCGGTGCCGTCGAGCTCGATGAGCGCGGCGTCGACGAGGCGCTGGTCGGTGGCGTCGAAGCCCTCGAGCGCCGGACCGATCTCGTCGAGGACCGCGTCGACGGCCTTGAGGACACCCTTGCCGCCGTAGCGGGAAGCGTCTCCGTCACGGAGCTCGTACGCCTCGAACGCACCGGTGGAGGCGCCGGACGGGACGAGTGCGCGCGAGACGACCCCGTCGTCGAGCAGGACCTCGACCTCGACCGTCGGGTTGCCTCGGGAATCGAGGACTTCGCGTGCGCCTACGGCGTCGATCTGGGCCACGGGGTACTCCCTACACGTTCGGTTGTGGTGATTGCGGAGTCGATCCTAGCGAGGCGCGGGTGAACACGAGGCGTGCATGACGGGCGACTGTGGAGAACTCACGCCAGCGGGCGGAACTCCACACCCTCGAGCGAGTGCGTGTCGGCACCCACGGAGGCGAACGCGTCGAAGCCCTGCGCGACGAGTCCCGCGAGCAGGTTCTTCATGTTCTTCGTGCGTCGCTCGAGCCGGACACGACGGTGCCCCTCGAGCGCTTCGGCCTTGAGCGCCGCGAGCCGGACCGGGTCGACGTCCTTGTCGTACACGAGCACGACGGCGTCGGACTCAGCGGACTCCGGGAGCGTGACGAGGTCGACGAGCCGCTCGAACCCGAGGGAGAACCCGACCGCGGGCACGTCCTGACCGAGGAACCGGCCGATCATGCCGTCGTAGCGCCCACCACCGCCGAGGCTGTAGCCGAAGTCGGGGTGCGCGACCTCGAAGATCGTGCCCGTGTAGTAGCCCATGCCACGGACGAGTGTCGGGTCGAAGCGCAGGTCGACGCCCGGGAGCGCCGAACGGAGCCGCTGCAGGTCCTCGAACGCGTCGGTGTCGAGCCACGTGGCTCCTCCGACGGCGTCCCAGTCGGCGGTCTCGAGCGTGCGGATCGTGTCCTCGCGCCCGGGGAGCTCGACGCCGACGGTCTCGCGGAGCTCTGCCGCCACGCCGTCCGGCCCGATCTTGTCGAGCTTGTCGATCGCGATGAGCGCACGGTCGGCCGCGGTCGGGTCGGTGATCCCCCACGACCCGAGGAGCGCGAGGAGGATCCGGCGGTCGTTGATCCGGATCGTGGTGCCCTGGATCCCGAGCGCGTCGAGGGCAGCGGTCGTCGCCCGGATGAGTTCGATCTCGGCGAGCTGCCCGGGCTCACCGAGGATGTCGATGTCGCACTGCACGAACTGCCGGTAGCGCCCCTTCTGCGGGCGTTCGGCACGCCAGACCGGGGCGATCTGCACCGACCGGAACACCGACGGCAACTCGGCCCGGTGCGTGGCGTAGAAGCGCGCGAGGGGCACGGTGAGGTCGAACCGCAGCCCGAGGTCGGCGAGGTCGAGCGGCGCACCGGCGTGCTGCAGGTCCTCGGTGGAGAGCCCGCGCTTCATGACCGCGAACGCGAGCTTCTCGTTGTCGCCGCCGAGGCCCGAGTGCAGGCGGGCGGCGTCCTCGACGACCGGGGTCTCGATCTCGTCGAACCCGTGGCGCGCGTACACGTCGCGGATCACGCCGAGGACGTGCTCGCGCCGGGCCTTGTCTGCCGGGAGGAAGTCACGCATGCCACGGGGAGCCGTCACGGTCGGAGCCATGGGTCGATTCTGGCAGATCGACCTCCCCGGCTTGCACACGTTCCGACCGGCTGATATTCTTCATCCAGAACCTCGGTTCGACGGGTGCCTGATCCATCCGACGAACCGATCGCGTGGGCAACGTGCTGCAGTGTGCCCCGCGGTTCGAGTGGGCTGCTCCATCGGCACCGCATCCCTGGTGGTGCCGTCGGCCCACTCGCGGGCGTCCTCCTTTTTTCGGGTTGGGAGGACGCCCGCACTTCCCTCGCGTACGCCCCCAGCACCCCGCACCCGCACCCGCACCGCTCGCGCGCGGCAGGTCGCCTCACTCTCCGACGCGGCCGGCCGACTCCAGCTCCGCGACCGCGGCACGCAGACTCGCGATCGGGTCGATCCCGGTGCCACGCGCCTCCGCGATCATCGCGAGCACGGCGGTCCCCCACCCGGCGTCCACGACGGCACCACCGGCGCCTTCCACCCGCACCTCCCGACCAGGACCCGTGTCCGGAACCGCACCCGCGTCCGGAACCGCACCCGCGGCCCCCGATCGCGCCCCCGCACCCGCAGCACCGGCGTCCGGGACGCCACCCGCGCCTCCCGACCGCGCCCCCGCGCCCGCCGCCGCGACGACGGAGGCGACGACCGCGTCGGAGTCCCCCCGTTCCTCCAGGCGTTCCAGCAGCTTCACGGCCCGCTCCATCGGCGGCATCGCCCGAGGGACCCCGTCGAAGACGCTCCGCCGCGAGGACTTCTCCGCAGCCTTGGCCGCCCGCCAGACGCGCACGACGTCCTCCACGGTGTCCGCCCGCTCGTCCCCGAACACGTGCGGGTGCCGGCGCACCATCTTGTCCCGGGCGCCGGCGGCCACGTCCTCGAGGTCGAACGACTCCGCGAGTCCCGCGTGGAGGACCACCTGGTAGAGCACGTCGCCGAGCTCCTCGCGGAGTTCGTCGTCGTCCCCGGAGTCGATCGCGTCGACCAGCTCGTACGACTCCTCGACCGCGTACCGCGCCAGCGAGGCATGGGTCTGGGCGCGGTTCCAGACGCACCCTCCGGCGGGGTCGAGCAGGCGGTCGACGACGGTGACGAGGTCCGAGACGGCGGTCATGCGCTCATCGTGCCACGCAGCACACCGTGGACGCCGCGGAGGGTCGGCCGGTATGCTGTACGTGGCGTGTCGGGAAGTCTGGTCGACGATCTCCCACCCGACCCTTCTCCGACGGAGTTCCATGCCGGCAATCGTCCGTTCCCCCCGTTTCAGCGCCATCGCACTCCTCACCGCGGCGGTCCTCGGGCTCGTCGTGGCGAACTCGCCGCTCGGCCCCGGCCTCGAGCACCTCCTGCACGTGCAGGCCCCGTGGGGTGCGGTCGGACTCGACCTCTCGGTGTCGCACTGGATCAGTGACGGGCTGCTCGCGGTGTTCTTCCTGCTCGTGGCGATCGAGCTGAAGCACGAGCTCGTCGCCGGTGAGCTGTCGAACCCGAAGACGGCGGTCGTCCCCGCGATCGCGGCGGTCGGCGGCGTGCTCGTCCCGGCCGGCATCTACCTCGTCGTGACCGCGGGGACGCCGTACGGGCACGGGTGGCCGATCCCGACCGCGACGGACATCGCCTTCGCACTCGGCGTCCTGGCGATGTTCGGTCGTGGGCTGCCCTCGACGCTCCGGGTGTTCCTGCTGGCCCTGGCGGTGCTCGACGACCTCATCGCGATCATCATCATCGCCGTCGTGTTCGCGCACGACACCGACTTCCTCGCGCTCGCCGGCGCCGTCGTCGTGCTCGCGCTCTTCTGGCTGCTCGGCAACGCCCTGCGCCCCGGGCGTCCCGGCCAGGCCTGGGTCATCGCGGGCATGGTCGTGCTCGGTGTCCTGACGTGGTGGCTCGTGTACCACTCGGGCGTGCACGCGACGATCGCGGGCGTGGCGCTCGGGCTCGTCCTGCCGCGCCGCCCCGGGCACACGCTGCACGGCAACGTCGAGCCGTGGTCGAACGCGATCGTCCTGCCGGTGTTCGCCTTCGCGTCGGCCGCCGTGGTGGTGCCCGCCGTCGGCATCGGGGAGCTGTCGCCGACGTTCTGGGCGGTGGTGCTCGCGCTGCCGGTCGGCAAGGTGATCGGCATCACGCTGTTCGGGGCTGTCGCGACCCGGATCTTCCGGGCGCCGGGCCGCTCGACGCTGTCGTTCTGGTCGATCGTCACGGTGGGCGTGCTCGGCGGGATCGGGTTCACGGTCTCGCTGCTCATGAACGAGCTCGCCTTCGCCCGCAACGAGGCGATCCTCGACGAGGGGGTGCTCGCCGTCCTCGTCGGCTCGGGCATCGCGATCGTGGCCTCCGCCGTCGTGGTCAGCCTGCGGGCGCGGCGGTACCGGGCGCGGCGGGAGCTCTCCGAGGCCGAGGCGACCGAGTAGCGGGGTCGCGCGGGGTCCGTGCGCGCGCCTGTTCCGACAGTGCACGCGTCGATCGACTGGCGGAACGTCGGACGATGCACGCGCAAGAGATGCGCGCGCACGTTCCGACTTTGCACGCGTCGATCGACCGGCGGAACGTCGGATGATGCGCACGGACGCAAGCGTCCCGCGCACACCGGCGCGCACGCGCCCACGACGCGACCACCGACGGACGGGAGGCGCGGCGCCAGCTGGCACCGCGCCTCCCGTCCGTCGCCACGCACGCGCGCGACGGCAGCCCGCCTTACTACGCCGCCGGCGTCTCCGCCGGCGCCTTCGACGCCCCGTACACGGCCGTCAGGATGCTCTCGACCCACTGGATGAGCGCAGCGTCCGGCAGGGTCTCACCGTGCGGCTTCGGCAGCGGGATGCTCGCCGCGTCCTGCTGCGGGAACCACCGGGCGCCCGGGAACATCCGCTTGAGCCGCACCTGCGCCGAGTCGGCGAGTTCCTTGCCCGCGACGCGCAGGTTCGACCCCATGACGACGACGTCGGAGAGCCCGACCTGCTGCGCCATCCGGCGGAGGCGCGAGACCTCGACCAGGGTGAGCACGGCCTGCGGTGGCTGGCCGTACCGGTCGGTGAGCTCGTCGAGGACCATGTCGATGCCCTCGGCCTGCGCCGCGGGGGCGGAGGCGGCGGAGAGCTTCTGGTACGCCTCGAGCCGGAGCCGCTCGGACTCGACGTAGTCGTCCGGGATGTGCGCGTCGACGGGGATCTCGAGCCGGAGCTCGGTCTGCCCCTCGGCGACGTCCCCGCGGAACTGCGAGACGGCCTCGCCGATCATGCGCAGGTAGAGGTCGAACCCGACGCCCGCGATGTGGCCGGACTGCTCCCCGCCGAGCAGGTTGCCCGCCCCGCGGAGCTCGAGGTCCTTCATGGCGACCTGCATGCCCGCGCCGAGCTCGTTGTTCGCGGCGATGGTCTCGAGGCGGTCCTGGGCGGTCTCGGACAGGGGCTTCTCGGCGTCGTAGAGGAAGTACGCGTACCCGCGCTCACGCCCTCGGCCGACACGACCGCGCAGCTGGTGCAGCTGCGACAGCCCGTACTTGTCCGCCTTGTCGATGATGAGCGTGTTCGCGTTCGCGATGTCGAGGCCGGTCTCGATGATGGTGGTCGAGACGAGGACGTCGAACCGGCGCTCCCAGAAGTCGACCATCACCTGCTCGAGCGTCGACTCGGACATCTGCCCGTGCGCGACGGCGATGCGGGCGTCCGGGACGATCTCGGCGAGGTGCGCGGCGACGGACTGGATGTCCTTCACGCGGTTGTGCACGTAGAACACCTGTCCCTCGCGCAGGAGCTCGCGGCGGATGGCGGCGGCGACCTGCAGGTCGGACTGCGGCCCGACGAAGGTGAGGATCGGGTGGCGGTCCTCTGGTGGGGTGGCGAGGGTGGACATCTCGCGGATGCCGGTGACCGCCATCTCGAGCGAGCGCGGGATCGGCGTCGCGGACATCGCCAGGACGTCGACGTTCGTCTTGAGCTTCTTGAGCTGGTCCTTGTGCTCGACGCCGAACCGCTGTTCCTCGTCGATGATGACCAGGCCGACGTCCTTGAACTGGATGCCCTGCGACAGGATCCGGTGGGTGCCGATGACGATGTCGACCGTGCCGTCGGCGAGGCCCGCGATGGTCTCCTTCGACTCCTTCTCGGTCTGGAACCGGCTGAGGGCGCGCAGGTGCACGGGGAAGCCGGCGAAGCGCTCCTGGAAGGTCTCCATGTGCTGGCGCACGAGGAGTGTCGTGGGGACGAGCACCGCGACCTGCTTGCCGTCCTGCACTGCCTTGAACGCGGCACGGATCGCGACCTCGGTCTTGCCGTAGCCGACGTCGCCGGAGAGCAGGCGGTCCATCGGGATCGGCCGCTCCATGTCGCGCTTGATCTCGTCGATGGTGGTGAGCTGGTCGGCGGTCTCGGCGAACGGGAACGCCTCTTCCAACTCGCGCTGCCACGGGGTGTCCGGGCCGAACGCGTGCCCCTTCGACGCCATCCGCGCGGAGTAGAGCTTCACGAGGTCGACGGCGATGTCGCGGACGGCCTTGCGCGCCTTCGACTTCGCCGAGGCCCAGTCCGAGCCGCCCATCTTCGACAGGGTCGGGGACTCGCCGCCGACGTACCGCGAGAGCTGGTCGAGCTGGTCGGTCGGCACGAAGAGCTTGTCGCCCGGGTACCCGCGCTTCGACGGCGCGTACTCGAGCACCAGGTACTCGCGCTGGGTCTTCACCGCGTTGCGGCCGCCGGAGCTCACCTCGCGCGAGACGAGCTCGACGAACTTGCCGATGCCGTGCGTGGCGTGCACGACGACGTCCCCGGGCTTGAGCTGCAGCGGGTCGACGACGTTCTTCCGCCGGCTCGCGAGCTTCTTGACGGTGCGCGCGCCCTGCTGGACGCTGCGGCCGTAGAACTCGGCCTCGCTGAGGACCGCGATGCGCGGATCCGGGGTGGCGAAGCCGTGCTCGACGGTGGCGGTCGTGACGACGGCGACGCCGGGCTCGGGAGGCGCGGTGACGGTTTCGGCACGGGCGGCGACCCCCGCGTCGGCGAGCACCTGCACCGCCCGTTCGACCAGCCCCTGGCCCTGGGCGGTCACCACGACGGCCCACCCGTCGTCGGTGAGCTGCTTCACGTGCGCGATCGCGCCGTCCGCGCTGCCGGCGAAGCTCGGGATCGCCTCGGCCCGGACGCGGATGTAGTCGCCCGCCTCGGCCACGGCTTCGGCGTCGGTGAGCACGCGCTCGGCGTCGCCCTCGTCCAGCCCGGAGTCGAACGGGGAGACCGTCCACCAGGTGCGCTGCCCACGGCCGTTCTTGAGCTGCTGGACGGTGAGGAAGTTGCCGGCGTCGAGGTCGATCGGCGCCTGCGCACCGGCGACCGCGGCGCTCCAGGCGGCCTGCAGGAACTCGGTGTTCGTCTCGGCGAGGCTGTGCGCGCGGCCGCTCACCCGCTCGGGCGAGAACACCGCGATGACGGAGTCGTCCGGCAGGTAGTTCGTGACCGGCACGAGGTCCTGCACGAGCGCGGGGGCGAGGGACTCCATGCCCTCGACCGGGATCCCCTCGGCGATCTTCGCGAGCATCTGGGAGAGGTTCGGGAACTCGTGCAGCATCTCGCGCGCCCGCTGCCGGACGTCGTCGCTCAGCAGGAGTTCGCGCGAGGCCGTGAGCTCGACGGAGCCGAGGTCGTCGTCGGTGGTGCGCTGGTCAGCGACGGAGAAGGCCTTGATCGCCTCGATCTCGTCACCGAAGAAGTCGACGCGGACCGGGTGGTCGGCCGTCGGCGGGAAGACGTCGAGGATGCCGCCGCGCACGGCGAACTCACCGCGGCGGGTGACGAGGTCGACCCGGGCGTACGCCATGTCCACGAGCTGCCCGGCGATGGTGCCGAGGTCGTTGCCGCGGGACTCGGTGCGAAGGGCGATCGGCGCGAGGGCGGTGAGGTTGCCCGCGATCGGCTGCAGCGCCGCCCGGACGCTCGCCACCACCACGGTCGTGCGGCGCTCGGTCACGGGGGCGTCCTGCCACGCGGCGAGCTTCCGGAGGGTCGCGATGCGCGTGCCGACGGTCTGCGCGCTCGGGCTGAGCCGTTCGTGCGGCAGGGTCTCCCACGCGGGGAACTCGAGGACCTCGGCATCGGGGAGGTAGCTGCCGACCGATGCGCGGACGGCCTCGGCCTCTCGCCCGGTGGCCGTGATCACGAAGACGCACTGCGGCCCGGTGCGTTCGGCCAGCAGGGCGCCGAGCAGCGGCACGCGCAGACCGTCGACGACCGAGAAGTCGGCGTCACGGGGAGCGGCACGGAGGACGCGATCGAACGCGGAGGCGCGCGAGAGCGCAGGGATGATGCCCGAGATCGTCACTCACGAGATGGTACCGGCCACCACTGACACCGGCCGCTGTGTGCGCGACCGGCGAACGCACGGCACCGGGCAGCGCCGCTCAGGACGGGGCGTGCACGCGCTGCTGTGCGGCGAGGAGCCCGAGGTCCGCGATCGCCTCGACCGCGTCCGCGCCGTCCGCCAGCAGGTTCGGCAGCGTCTTCTTCTCGGTCGGCGAGAAGTCGCGCAGCACGTAGTCGGCCGGGTCCTGGCGCCCGGGGGGTCGGCCGATGCCGATCCGCACGCGGGTGAACTCGTTGGTCCCCGTGGCCTTGATGATGTCGCGCAGGCCGTTGTGGCCGCCGTGCCCGCCACTGCCCTTCAGGCGGACGGTGTCGAACGGCAGGTCCAGCTCGTCGTGCACGACGACGAGGTCGGCCGGGGTGGCGCTGTAGAACCCGAGCACGCTCGAGACCGGGCCACCCGAGGTGTTCATGAACGACCCGGGCTTGGCGAGCACCAGGCGGGGTCCCCCGGGAACCAGGCGCCCCTCGGCGACCTGGTTCGGGGTCTTGTGCTTCTTGAACGTCGCGCCCATGCGGGCGGCGAGTTCGTCGAGGACCATCTGGCCGACGTTGTGACGGTTGCCCGCGTAGCCGGGCCCGGGGTTCCCGAGCCCGACCACGACGAGCGTCTTGCCTGTCATCAGCGTCGGCCAGATGTCCGCGAAGGGGTGTTACTCGCCGTCGACCGGGGCGGAGCCGCCCTCGGCACCGGCCTCGGCGCCCGCCTCGGCAGCGGCCTCGTCGGCGGCGTCGTCGTCCGCGGTGCCACGCGGGGTGACGATCGCGACGACGAGTGCCTCGGCATCGGTCTCGAGCTCGGCGCCCTCGGGGAGCTGGAGCTGCGAGGCGTGGATCTGCGTGCCGTCCTCGAGGCCCTCGACGTCGACGACGACGTGCTCGGGGATCGACGTGGCGAGCACCAGGAGCGAGACCGTGTTGAGGTCCTGCACGTGGATGGTGCCGGAGAAGGACTCGCCCTCGACGACGACGGGCACGTCGACCGTGACCTTCTCGCCGCGGCGCAGGACCACGAGGTCGATGTGCTCGATGATCTGGCGCACCGGGTCACGCTGGACGTCCTTGACGAGGGCGAGCTGGGCCGCACCCTCGATGTCGAGGTCGACGACCGCGTTGGCGGTGCGGACGAGCAGCATGGTCTCGTGGCCGGGCAGCGTGATGTGCTTCGGCTCGGTGCCGTGGCCGTAGACGACCGCGGGGATCTTGTCGGCGGCACGGAACTTGCGAGCAGCGCCCTTGCCGAACTTGGTGCGGACTTCCGCTGCGAGCTTGGTGTAGTCGGCCATGGTGTCTCCTGGTCTCGGGGACGACACCGGGGTGCCGGCATCGTGGGGGTCTGTGGTGTTGCAACTCGAACGCGTGCACGCGTGAGGAACGTTCCCAAGCTGGGCCGGGTCTCCCACCGCGTCGATCACGGCCGCGCATGCGCGGCCCTCGCCGAAGTCAGTCACCGAGTCTAGCAGGACCGATCCGGGCGTGTCGCACCGTGCCCTGGACGTCGGTACAGGCGGCCTGGAGGCGCGGTGCGGGCCCGCACCGCGCCTCCAGGCCGCAGGTGGTCGCGTCAGTGGCCCGCCGCTTCGGCGCCCTTCGGCACCTTGAGGAAGGACAGCACCACGAACGCGAGCACGTAGAGGCCGACGAACGTCCAGACGACGCCGCCGGGGCCGCCCCAGGGCAGCACGGCGCTGACGACGGCGTTGCCGAGGAACGTCGCACCACCCGCTGCGGTGGCGTACATGGCCATCGCGGCGCCACGGCGGTCCTCGCCGGCGAAGGCGGGGACGATCGCGCCCATCGGCGTGAACCCGGCGAGCATGATGCCGAAGACGGTGCCGGCGGCGGTCGCCAGCCAGAAGCCCCACTCGGACCCGGCCGGCACGAGGTGCGGGACGTACCACCACGCGAGCAGGCCGATCGCCGAGGCGCCGATGCCGAACCACTTCACGGTGCGGATCCAGCCGATGCGGTCGCCGAGGGCGCCGAAGAACGCGTTGAACAGGATGTTGCCGGCGTAGACGATCACGGTCATCGTCAGCCACTTCGACTGCCCCCAGCCGAGCTCCGTGCCGATGATCGCGGGCATGATCACGAACATGCCGAACTCCGGGGCGGTGTTCACGAGCCGGATGAGGACGGCGAGCAGGACCTTCGGGCGCTTGACGCAGACCTCGATGCCGCTCGCGATCACCCGGGCGGCGGAGTGCGAGCGCGGCGCGATCCGACCGAGGCCGGTGGGCTCGTGCACGCCGAACCGGACGACCGCCCAGCCGACCGCGACGAGGAGCAGCGACAGCGCCATCGACCAGGTCTCCCCGGTGTGGCCGCCGCCGAACGCGGGGATGGTACCGATCGCGATGAGCGAGCCGAGCGTCGGCAGGCCGCCGGTGAACACGACGTAGAACCAGCCGACGGCGGTGGCGTTCCGCTCGCGAGCGACCGTGTGGTTCACCCAGCAGAGGAACGAGAACGCGAACAGCGGGAAGCCGAGGCCCCGCAGGAAGTACGTCAGCGCGATGAGGCCGACCGACCCGGTGGGCAGCGCCGCGAGGAACGCGACCTGGAACACGACCCAGAGCACGGCGCCGATGGTCATCACCCGGCGCGGGCCCCAGAGCTCCGACAGCACGCCGGCGAAGTACGACGCGACGAGGACCGCGACGCCGTAGAGGCCGATCACCATCGCGGCGCTGTCGACCCCGCCGGAGCCGAGCGCAGCCGCGATGTGCGGGGAGATGAAGTTGGACTCGATGCCGTCGCCGGTCATGAAGACCAGGACGCCGAGGAAGCCCCAGCGCAGCGGGTGCGGGATGCCGAGGCGGGCGAGGAGTCCCTCGCGGGCGGCGGCGGCTGGTGGTGTGGGCGGTGGTGCGGCGGTGCCGGACTCGGGAGCGGTGACGCCGTTCGGCGGCGTGAGGGTGGTGGTGCGGGCGGTGCGGGGTTCCGACATGTGTCGTCTCTCCTGGAGGGGCCCCGGAGTGCTCGACCCGGCATCGCGGCATGTCTCCGGGGTGCGCCGCGCGCCGCGCAGCACCTCGCCCGCGCAGGGGCTGCGGGTGGGGTGCTGCGTCGGCGATGATGCGAGTCCTGTACCCGGGCCGCCCGGTGCTGTCGTCGGGGCGGACCCGGCGGACCATCGCCGGCCCGAAGCATGGTGCCCGAGATTAGACCGCTCCAACGCAGTCCGTCAAGAACGACAACTGTTGGGTAACGATGTGGGCTCCGGGGCCGCTCGAGGGGTACTGGTCAGTCCACGTCGGAGGGGCTCCGGTCAGCGGCCGACCTCGCGTCGGTGGTGCTGGGCGGCCGCGAGGAGCTCGCGGGGTCGGTCGCTCGTGGTCTCGGCATCGTCGCGGGCGTGTTCGAGTCGCGTGACCTCGGCGGTGGCCTCGGCGAGCTGGCGTTCGAGGTCGGCCCGGCGGGCCTCGGCGGTCGCGAGGGCGTCCTCGGCCGCGTCGAGTGCGGCGTCGGCGTCGCGGGACTCCGTCCGTGCGGCCGTCTCGGCCTCGCGCGCTGCGCGGCGTTCGGCGGCCGGGTCGGTCTCGGGTGAGGAGTCCGGGGCAGGCTCGGGCTCGCGGTCCGGCGTACGGTCCGGCTCGCGGTCCGGCTTGCGGTCCCGCTTACGTTCGGGCTCGCGGTCGGGCTTCCGGGAGGCGCGGGTCGTCCCCGCCGCGCGTCTCCCCTCCGTGATGGGGATCGGCGCCGCGCCGCTGCCCGACCACGCATCGGGCACCGCATCCGGATCGGCGAGCGCCCCGTCGAGGTCCACGTCGTCGAACCCGGCGCTCTCGAGCGCGCGGACGAGGAGCCCGGAGCGCACCGCGGCACCGGCGTGCGGGTCCGCCATCGCGGCCTCGATCGTCGCCCGCACCTGGTCGAGCACGGCCGGCGTCACCGGGTGCCCGGCATCGGACGCGAGGTCGGCACCGGCCTGGGTGAGCGCGTCGACCACGCCCGCTCGCTGACGCCGGAGCTTCCGGATGACGGCCGGGTCGGCGTCCGCCTGTGCCTGCCGGATGGCGGGTCCGAGGTCGACGGCCTCGTCCAGTGCACCCTCGTGCGCCAGCAGGTCGATGACCCACGCGGCGGGCGCGGGCTTCCTGAGGCCGCCGATCGCCGTCGCGAGCGCACGGTCGTCCTTCCGGACCGCCCGCTGACGCGCGGTCCGCTCGGCGACGAAGTCCGCGGGCGCGACGAGGAGCAGTTCCCTCGCCACGTCCGCGAACCCCATGCGGCCCAGCTTGCCCGCTACCAGTCGTGGACGGTGCCGTCGGCGAGGCGGTTGAAGGGCAGGTACGCCTGCTCGTAGGGGTACTTGCCCGCTTCGTCGACGTCGAGCGAGACCCCGAGGCCCGGCTCGTCGCCGGGGTGCAGGTACCCGTCTGTGAAGGTGAAGGTCTGCCGGAACACCTGGTTCGTCTTCGGGCCGTGCTGCATGTACTCCTGGATGCCGAAGTTGTGGATCGCCAGCCCGAGGTGCATCTGCGCCGCGAGGCCCACCGGCGAGATGTCGGTCGGCCCGTGGAACCCGGACTTGATCTGGTACATCGCGGCGTAGTCCATCGTCTTCTTCAGCGGGGAGATGCCGCCCATGTGGGTCACGGCGCCGCGGACGTAGTCGATGAGCTGGTCGCGGATGATGTCCTTGAAGTCCCAGATCGTGTTGAAGACCTCGCCGATCGCGAGCGGCGTCGTGGTGTGCTGCCGGACGAGCTTCAGGGCCTCTTGGTTCTCGGCCGGGGTGCAGTCCTCGAGCCAGAACAGGTCGTAGGGCTCGAGCGACTTGCCGAGCTTCGCCGCCTGCAGCGGGGTCATCCGGTGGTGGCCGTCGTGCAGCAGGGGCAGTTCGGGGCCGAACTCGTTCCGGACGGCCTCGAACACGGTGGGCACGTGGCGCAGGTACGCCCGGGTGTCCCAGTCCTCCATCGCCGGGAACGCACCGCGCTGCGCGGGCTCGAAGTCGTAGCGGACGCCCTCGTTCCCCGTCGTCGTCTTGTTCGACGCGATGCCGTAGATCGACTCGAGGCCGGGGACGCCCGTCTGCACGCGGATCGAGCGGTAGCCCTCGGACTGGTGCTCACGGATGGAGTCGAACAGCTCCGGCAGCTCCTTGCCCGAGGCGTGGCCGTACGCCATCAGCCCGGTCCGGGAGGCGCCGCCGAGCAGCTGGTACACGGGCATCCCCGCGACCTTGCCCTTGATGTCCCAGAGCGCCATGTCCACCGCGGCGATCGCGGCCATGGTGACCGGACCCCGCCGCCAGTACGACGAGCGGTAGAGGAACTGCCAGGCGTCCTCGATCCGGCTCGCGTCGCGGCCGACCAGCAGCGGCACGACGTGCTCGGACAGGTAGGTGGCGACGGCGAGCTCACGACCGTTCAGGGTGGCGTCGCCCAGACCGGTGACGCCGTCGGCGGTGGTGAGCTTCAGCGTCACGAAGTTGCGGTTCGGGCTCGTGACGATGACCTCGGCGCGGTCGATCAGTTGCCCACGGTCGGCCGACGCCCACGTGTCCGGACGTCCGGCGGTCGGGTCGGTCGCCGCGCCGGCGTCGGTCGCACCCGGCACCGGGGCCGCGGGGTTCGTCGTGGTGTCGGTCATGCGTGGACTCCTTCGTCGGTTCTCGTGCGCTCCGCGGTGTCCCGCGCGGCACGGATGCGGTCGGCCGCGGCGGTGATCGCCGCGACGACGGGGGTGGTGTCGAGGTCGGGGGCGATGACGCGCAGCACGTCGTGCGCGTCCGAGTCTGCCCCGGGGGCTCCGTCGTCGCTCACCAGGTCGGGCTGCTCGGTCAGGTGCAGCCACCACGCCGCGATGGCGGTCGCGGCACCGGGACCGATGCCCGCGGACGGGTCGCGGTCCAGCCGGTGCCGGAGCACGTCGACCACGCGGACGGGGAGCTTCTCGGAGCCGCCGGCGGCGATCTGCCGGAGGGTGTGCCGGATCCGGGGGTTCGCGAACCGGTCGACCAGGGCGTCGCGTGCCGCGGCGACCTCGGCCGCGGGCAGCGGGAGTTCGACCGCCGCTTCGTCCCAGAGCTGCTCGACGGCCGCCCGGCAGACGGGGTCGCCCATCGCTGCCGCGACCGTCTCGTGGCCGAGCTGCAGGCCGAGGTACGCCAGCAGTGAGTGCGACCCGTTCAGGAGCCAGAGCTTCCGCTGCTCGTACGGGGTGACGTCGTCGACGATGCGGACGCCGGCGGTCTCCCACGCCGGACGGTCGATCCCCGCGAAGCCGTCCTCGAGCACCCACTCCGCGAAGGGTTCGGTGACCACGGGCACCCGGTCGCCGTCGAGCGCACCGGGGAGCTCCGCCAGTGCCGCCACGTCGTCGTCGGTCGTGGCCGGGGTGATCCGGTCGACCATCGACGAGGGGAACGAGACGTTCGCGTCGACCCAGTCCTGCAGCGCCGGGTCGGACACGGCGGACGTCACCGCGTCACGGAGCACGTCGCCGTTGTGGGTCAGGTTGTCGAGGCTCACGAGCGCGATGCGCCCCGACCCCGCGGCGCGGCGGGCTTCGAGCCCCTCGACCAGGCGGGCCGGGACGTCGGAACCGGACCGGTAGCCCTGCTCGGTGACCGTCAGCGTGACGACGGTGGTCGCCGGGGACGCGACCACGTGCCTCCAGGTCGAGGAGTCGCTGCCCGGGTGGGCGGCCACGATCGTGTCGACCACCTCGGCGTCGTCGCCCGAGGCGGCCCGGGTGACGAGCGTGTACCGGCATCCCTGGGCGTCCAGCGCGTCGGCCGTGTCCGGCGAGCGTCCGGTGAAGGCGGTGATGCCCCACGGCTCGCCGTCGGCGTGCGCCGTGTACCAGGCGAGGTGGGCGCGCGCGAACGCACCCACCCCGAGGTGCACGATGCCGGGTCGGCGATCGGTCATGCCGACACCGGTACGAGGGACCGCAGGTACGCCAGGTTGTCGGCGGTGCGGGCCTCGAGCGGGAGGTCGGTGGAGAAGTCCTCGATCGTGACCCAGCCGTCGTAGCCGACCTGGCGGAGCGCGTCGAGGTACTCGGAGACGGACGCCTGGCCGGTGCGCAGCGGTGCCCACTCGTTCTGCCAGACCGTGCTGCCGTCGGCCCGGGTGTCGCCGGTGTCGACCCAGCGGGCGTTCTTCACGTGCGCGTGGGCCAGGTACGGGCCGAGGAGCTCGAACGCGGCGAGGTGGTCCTCGTGGCCCTCGATCACGAGGTTGCCGAGGTCGTGGATGACGCCGATGTGCTCCGGGTCGAGGCCGTCGACGAGCCGCAGCGCCGCCGAGGCCGAGGGCGTGATCGTCATGTGGTGCAGCTCGACGAGCGCCTTCACGCCCAGCTCCGTCGCACGGGAGACGGCCCACTCGAGGTCCGCCCGGGTGCGGTCGAAGATCTGCGTGTAGGTCTCGCCGGTGCGCTCCTTCTCCTGCCGGTACATCGGCATCGAGACGCGGACCTGGCGGGCGCCGAGCTCGCTCGTGACGCGGAGCATGGTGTCGACGCCGTCACGGTTCGACGCCTGCTGGTACCCGCCGATGCCGGAGTACTCCAGCCCGGCGGCGTCGGTGGTGCGGGCGATCTCGCCGACCTGGTCCTCGATGCCGGTGAACTGCCACGTGGAGTCGTTGCCGGCCCAGAACGAGCGCCCGGCGGGCACGGCCTCGCCGGAGGCCGGACGGTCGTCGACGATGCGCCACTCGATGCCGTCCCAGCCCTGCTCGGCGAGCGTCTGCGCGGCCTGTGACGGGGTCCAGTCGGGGGTGGAGGCGGTGAACACGGAGAACTTCATCGGGTGGCTCCTTCTGCTGCGTGTGCGCCGACGACGGGGACGACGTCGTCGTACGCGCCCTCGATCACGTCGTCGATCCGGACGGGCTTGCCGAGCGTCGCGCTGACGTAGAGGCCGCGGACGGTGGCGAGGGACACGAGGGCCGCGTCGACCGTGACGCCGGGTTCGCGGCCGTCGCGGATCGCCTCGACGATGTCGGTGTACTGCCGGGCGTGACCGGCGGCGAAGTGGTCGGGTTCGGCCGGACCGCCGACGACGTGCTCCGGCGGGACGACCTCGTCCTTCTGGTCGACCGCACCGGCGACCGCCGTGGCGTTCGCGGTGGTGGACGCGGACTCGAGCGTCGCCGCGTCGGGGGCGATGTGGAAGTACGCCAGGCGGTCGTCGTCGACGATCGCGGACCCGTGCGTGCCGTAGACGGCGTACCGGGCGGAGAGGCCCGGGTACGCGGCGGTCGTGCAGTGGATGACGCCGAGCGCTCCCCCGGCGAACCGGACGGTGGCGACCGCGGTGTCCTCGACCTCGATCCGGTCGTGCGCGAGCAGGCCGGTCTGCGCCGAGATCTCGACCGGACGTCCGAGCGCCCAGACGAGCAGGTCGACGGTGTGCACGCCCTGGTTCATCACCGCGCCGCCGCCGTCGAGCGCCCAGGTGCCGCGCCAGTCGCCGGAGTCGTAGTAGCCCTGCGAGCGGTACCAGGCGACGCTCGCGAGGCCGGAGGTCACGGTGCCGAACCCGCCGTCGTGGGCGGCTGCTGCGACGGCGGCGGAGGCCGGGTCGAAGCGGTGCTGGCTGATGACGCTCGTCACCAGTCCGCGCGCTCGTGCGGAGGCGGCGAGGGCGGCGATCTGCCGTGCGCGGGGCATCGTGGTGTCGAGGGGCTTCTCGATGACGACGTGCTTGCCGGCGGCGAGGGCGGCCTCGGCCAGCTGGACGTGCATGCCGGACGGCGAGCAGATCGCGACGACGTCGATGTCGGTCTGCGCGATCGCTTCCTCGATGGTCGACGTCGTGATGGGGCGGGTGACGCCCATCGCCTCGATCTCGTCGGCGGCGCTCGTGGCCGCTGCGGGGATCGCGTCGACGAGGGCGACGACCTGCAGGTCCGGGTGGTGGACGGCGACCTTGGCGTGGTGGCGTCCGATGACGCCGGCGCCGACGACGGCGAGCTTGAGCGGGGTGGGTTCGGTCATCGCAGGGTGACTCCGATCTGGTCGGTGAGCTTCCGGAGGGCACGACCGGCGCGGCCGAACGCCGCGGGGCCGGAGAACCCGCCGAGGTGGGTGAAGTCGCTGAGGTGCGGCTCGAGCGAGGCGTAGCCGGAGTACCCGGCGTCGCGCAGCGCGGTGAGGGTCTGCAGCAGTTCGCCGTCGCCCTCACCCGCGGGGACCACCGACGAGTCGGCGGCGAGGGCGTCCTTGACCTGCAGGTAGTCGACGTACGGCGCGAGCTGCGCCCATCCGTCGGTGAACGGCTTGACGCCGCACTGCACGTAGTTCGCGTTGTCCCAGGCGAGGCGGAGCGCGGGCGAGTCGACGCTCTCGACGATGTCGAGCACGCGCGAGGGGACGTCGCCGTAGATGTCCTTCTCGTTCTCGTGCAGCAGCGTCACGCCCTCGCGCTCGGCGAGGTCGGCCAGGGCCCGCATCCGCACGAGGACGTCGTCGCGGACGTCCTCGGGCTGCCGCCCCTCGAAGTAGAACGAGAAGATCCGGATGTTCGTGGTGCCGAGGGCGTGCGCGGCGGCGATCGCGCGGCCGAGTCGACCGACCTCGTGCTCGACGGGCTCGTCGACCGACACCTTGCCGATCGGCGAGGCGATGGCGGACACGGTCTGCCCGCGTTCCTCGAACAGGCGGTGCAGGCCGGCGAGCTGGTCCTCGTCGAGGTCGACGACGTTCACCCCCCACGCGCTGCGGACCTCGATGGCGCTGGCGCCGAGCGCCTGCAGCACCGCGACCTGGATCGCCGGATCGGCGTCGATCTCGTCGCCGAAACCGGAGAGTTCCCAACTGGGCTGGGTCATTGCATTCCCTTCATGCGACCAGCCTGGAGGCGCGGGGCGGGCTGGCACCGCGCCTCCAGGCAGTCTGTGGACAAGTCGGCAGACTGCACAGCGCTACTTGACGGAGCCGGCGGTGAGACCGCCGACCAGGTAGCGCTGGAAGATCAGGTAGAGCGCCACGACCGGGACCGCACAGACGATCGAGGCGGCCATCATCTGGCCGTAGATCGGGACGGCGCCGCCCTCCTGCGTGGTGCCGAGGACCTGCAGGACGACCGCCACCGTGCGGGTGTTGGGGGTGGTCATGATCGTCGAGAACAGGACGTCGTTCCAGCCGAGCAGGAAGGCGAAGATCGCCGACACGACGATGCCGGGCCACGAGAGCGGCAGGACGATCTTCGTGAGGATCTTGGTGCTGGACGCGCCGTCGATGCGGGCGGCCTCCTCGAGTTCCTTCGGCAGGCCGCGCAGGTACGTGACCATCACCCACGTCGAGAACGGCAGGGCGAACGTCAGGTACGTGACGAACAGTCCCCAGCGGGTGCCGATGATCTGCACGCCGGTGGCGCTCGCGATGTTCGAGAACACCACGAACACGGGCAGGAGCAGGAGCGTGCCGGGGATCGACTGCAGCGCGAGCAGGCCGCGGAGGAACGTCAGGCGTCCGAGGAAGCGGAACCGGACCAGCACGTACGCGGTGGAGACGGCGAGCGCCGCACTGGCGACGGCGACGGCACCGGCGGTGAGCATCGAGTTCACGAGCCCCTCGCCGAGTGCGACCGTCGACCAGATGTCCACGTAGTTCGCGAGCGTGAACTCCGAGGGGAAGTACTCGCCCCGGGCCACCGCGACGTCGGAGTTGACCGACCCGAACAGGATGTAGAGCACGGGGACGGCGATGAACGCGATGATCACCGCGATCACGAGGATGAGCAGCCAGCGCGGCAGGAGCCGGGTGACGTCGGTGTCGTACGGGCGCTTGTGCCGACGGCCGCGGTCGCCGGCGGTGATGCTCTCGGTCAGCGTCGCCGTGGGGCGGGTCCGCGTGGAGGTGGTGAAGGCGCTCATGCTCGGGCTCCGTCGATGTCGGCGGCAGCGGCCGGGGTCGCTGCCGCGAGGGTGCGCCGGTCGGCACGACGCTGCTTGCGGTTGGGGCCCGCGTCGTCACCGGTGTCGAGCTTCACGGCCCGCAGGTAGACGAACAGCGGGATCGCGACGATCACGAGGGAGCAGATCGCCATCGCCGCGGACAGGCCGAAGCGGAACGACTGGAAGCTCGCGATGTAGGTGAGGACGGGCATGACCTCGACGCTCGACGGCAGTGGGATGCCGAACAGCACGAACGGGAGGGTGAAGTTGTTGATGTTGTGCAGGATCGCGATGATCACCGCGAGGCTCAGGGGTCCGCGCAGGTACGGGAAGATGATGTAGCGGAGCTTCGCCCACCAGGTCACCCCGTCGAGTGCGGCGGCCTCGTGCACCTCGTTGTCGACCGCCTGCAGTCCGGCGAGGGAGAGCAGGTAGACGAAGGGCCAGCTCGTCCAGATCATCACGCCGGCGAGCGCCCAGTACGACGCGGAGCCGTTCAACCAGAGCACGTCGGTGTGCAGGATCGAGTTCACGACGCCCTGCGGCTGGAGCATCGTCCGGAAGAACGTGCCGACGACGAAGGCGGGGAGCACGTACGGGATGAGGTAGATCGACCGGACGAGTCCGCGACCGGGGAACCGGTTCTGCGTCGAGATCGCCGCGGCGACGCCGATCGGGACGGTGACCGCGGTGACGAGCACCGAGATGGACACCGAGATCCAGATCGAGTGGAGCAGGGGCGAGTCCGTGAACGCCTCGGCGAAGTTCGCGAACCCGACGAACGGGGCGCTGAACCACTGGCGGAGCGTGTACTGGTCGAGGTCGAGCATCGCGATGTAGAAGCCCACGAGGAGCGGCACCACGATGACGGCGAGCATGAGGACGCCGCCTGGGAGGAGCATCCAGAGGGGACGCTCCCGCTTGTAGAGCGGGGTCGTGCCGTGCGGACGGACCTCGCGGTCCCGCGGCTCGGTCGCGCGCGGCGCGGGGGTCTGGACCTGCGTCATCACAGGCCTCCGTTCTTCTGCCGGTCGAGCGTGGACTGGGCGTCCTTCTGGGCGTCCTGCAGACGCTTCCGGAGCTGGTCGTCGGTGACCTCACCGCTCTTGAGCGACGGGATGGACTGCACGACGACGTCCACGAGGGAGAGTTGGATGTCCGACCAGGCACCGGTGAAGGCGGTCGGCTTCGAGAGCTTGCCGGCGTCGATGATCGGCTTGAGCTGGGGGTTCGCCGCCGCGAGTTCGGCCGCGGCGTCGGAGTTCGTCGGCAGGTTGCCGAAGAGCTTGTAGTACTCGAGCTGCGCCTTGGGCGTGCTGAGCTGCTTGATGAAGTCGAACGACAGGTCCTGCTTCTTGCCGTAGTCGGCCACGACCCAGTTGTCGCCGGAGAGGATGCTCGCCGCCTCGATGCCGCCGGACGGACGCGACGTCGCTCCCGGGGGCACCGTCGGCAGGAGAGCGAACTCGTACTTGCCGTCGACGGGGGTGTTCTTGAACGAGTTGATCGCGGTGGTGGTCGTCATCGGGAAGAACGCCGCCTTGCCCTCGGTGAACTGCGCGAGGGCCTGGGCGTTGTTCCACCCGATCGCGGCCTTGTCGACGACGCCGTCCTTGGTGACCCAGTCGAAGTAGGTGCGGTAGGCGTTCTCGACGGCCTTGGAGTCGATCTCCGCCTTGCCGTCCTTCGAGACGATCGTGTTGCCGGCGTTCTGCGCCATGCCCCAGACGAACTTCCACGGGTCGAAGCCGTCGGCGTAGGCGATCGCCAGGCCGTGCCGGCCGCCCGTGGTGGTGGCCTTGGCGTCCTCGGTCAGCTGGTCCCAGGTCGTGGGCATCTCCGTGATCCCCGCGTCGGCGAGCAGGTCCTTGTTCACCGCCATCACGAACGGTCGGCTGGCGAACGGGATACCGATCTGCTTCGAGGTGCTCGGTCCGGAGATCCCGAAGGACGCGGGGTCGAACTGGTCCTTGCCCCCGACGGCCTTCCACTCCTTCGAGCCCATCTCGACGAAGGCGCCGGTGGCGTACGCGGTCGGCGTGAACGTGCTGCCGATCGCGTACACGTCCGGACCCTGCCCGGAGATGACGCTGGTCTGGATGGCGGTGAGCTCCTCCTGGGCGGACGAGTACGTCTCCCACTGGACGTTCGCACCGGTGGTGCGCTTGAACTCAGCGGCGACGTCCTGCTGCCACTGCTTGCGTTCCTTGGGGTAGGTGGTGTCCGCGCCCATCATGACGCGGAGGGTGTTCGGGTCGTCGCCGCTGCCGTTCACCACGGCGCATCCCTGGAGGGACAGCGCGGCGAGGGCGACCACGGCCGCGGCACCGATCACGGTGCGGGCATGAAGTCTTCGCGTGTTCACGGGGGTTTCCTCCTCGAGACCTCCTCCGGGCGGCACTGCCCGGTCGATCCACTGTCCCGCGGTTGGCAACATGCGGCAATCGGTTGCCACTTGTTGCCAGACCGGTTTACGTTCGCTGCACCGGCGCACCGAGGCACCGGCAGACCGCACCGGCGCACCGACGCGCAGGCCGGACGACGGAGGAACCGTGACCGACACCGACACCGCCCGGCGGGTGACCATCCGCGACATCGCCGACGCCACCGGTGTGGCGCCGTCCACGGTGTCCCGGGCGCTCTCCCTGCCCGACCGTGTGAACCAGGCGACGCAGCAGCGCATCCAGCAGGCGGCCCGGGAACTCGGCTACGTCCCGAACTCGCAGGCCCGGGCGCTCACGTCCGGCCGGACCCGCGCGGTCGCCGTGCTCGTGTCCGACATCACGAACCCCTTCTACTTCGACGTCATCCGCGGGACGCAGCACCAGCTCGCCGGTGCCGGGTGGACGCAGCTCCTCGTCGACACCGAGGAGTCCGCCGACGCCGAGATGGCCGCCCTCAGCGCGATCGCCGGGAAGGCCGACGGGGCCGTGCTCACCGCGTCGCGACTGTCCGACGCGCAGATCGCCCGGTTCGCCGAACGCACCCCGCTCGTCGTGGTGAACCGCCGGCCCGCCGGGGTCCCCTCCGTGCTGATCGACACCCCCGGCGGGGTCGAGCAGGCCGTGCAGCACCTGGTGTCCCTCGGCCACCGGGACATCCTCTACGTCGCCGGCCCGGACAGCTCGTGGTCGAACGAACGCCGGTGGAAGGCCCTCGTCCGCGTCGCCAAGCGCCTCGGCGTGCGGGTCGGCCGCGCCGGGCCGCACGCGCCGTTCGTCGATTCCGGAGCAGCGGCCGCCGACGCCGCCGTGCACGCCGGTGCCACCGCCTGCATCGCGTTCAACGACCTCATCGCGATCGGCATGCTCGCCAGACTCCGGGAGCGGGGCGTCCGCGTCCCCGAGGACATGAGCATCGTCGGCTGCGACGACATCTTCGGCGCGGACTTCTGCAACCCACCGCTCACCACGATGACGTCGCCGATCGAGCGCGCCGGCCGGGTCGCGATCCGGATGCTCCTCGGACGGCTCGGCGCGATCCCCGCCGACGAACTGCCCGGCGAGCACATGAGCGGCGCGGTCGCGCTGCCGACCCACCTCACCGTCCGCGAGTCCACCGGTCCCGCACCCGTCCCCCACGCGTCATGAAGGAGTCGACGATGACCCAGACCACCACCGCCACACCGCTCGCCCCGCACCCGGACCGGCTCTTCGCAGCCGACCCGGGAGCGCGAGCGGTCGCCCGCACGGTCTACGACGCCGTCAAGGACGCGCCGATCATCTCCCCCCACGGGCACGTCGACGCCGCCCTCATCGCGGACGACCAGCCCTTCGAGGACCCCGCGTCGCTGCTCATCACGCCGGACCACTACGTCCTGCGGCTCCTGCACGCGAACGGTGTCGGACTGGAGGCGCTGGGTCGCGTCGACCTGTCGGGAACCGGCACCGTGCCTCCAGGACGATCCATCTGGCGGAACCTGGCCGAGCACTGGGACGACTTCCTCGGCACCCCCGTCCGCTACTGGTTCGAGACGGAGCTGCACGACGTCTTCGGACTGACGGAACAGCCGTCGGCCGCGAACGCGGACGCCCAGTACGACCACATCGCCGAGCTCCTCACCACGTCCGCGTTCCGTCCGCGCGCCCTGTTCGACGCCTTCGGCATCGAGGTCCTCGCGACCACGGACGCGCCCACCGCCGACCTCGCCGCGCACGCGCGGCTCGCCGCCGACCCCACCTTCACCGGCCGGGTGGTCCCCACGTTCCGCGCGGACGCCGTGTTCGACCCGTCGGGGTCGGACTGGAGGCACGTGGTCGCGTCGATCGGTGAGGCCGCCGGCATCGACACGGGAACCCACGACGGGCTGTTGGCGGCTCTGCGCGCACGTCGCCAGTACTTCATCCAGCACGGTGCCACCGCCACGGACACCGGGGTCCTCGACGCCGGGTCCACGCCGCTGTCGGCCTCGGAGCGCTCGCGGATCCACACGGCCGCGATGCAGGGTCCGTCCGCTGTGACCGCGTCGGAGGCCGTCGCGTACCGGCACGACATGCTCTACCGGTGGGCCGAGATGAGCGTCGAGGACGGTCTCGTCATGCAGCTCCACCCCGGTGTGCTGCGGAACCACCACGCCCCCACGCTCGAGCGCTTCGGGCCGGACACCGGGCACGACCTGCCCGCGGTCGGGTCCTTCACCGAACCGCTGCGGCCGCTGCTCGAGTCGTTCGGGACCGCGCCGGGGTTCCACCTCGTGCTCTTCACCGTCGACGAGACCGTGTTCTCGCGCGAGATCGGCCCGCTCGCCGGCTTCTACCCCGCCGTGTACGCCGGCGCTCCCTGGTGGTTCATCGACACGCCCGCGGCGATCGGCCGGTACCGGGCGGCCATCACCGACTCGGCGTCGTTCACGAAGACCTCGGGGTTCATCGACGACACCCGGGCGTACTGCTCGATCCCGGCGCGGCACGACATGGCTCGCCGAGCGGACGCGGCCTACCTGGCGTCGCTCGTGGTCACGCACGAGCTGTCCGAGGAGGACGCGGTACGGACGGCGCGTCGGATCGTGTCGGACATCCCGAGGGCGACGTTCAAGCTCTGAGGCGCTTGCGCACGAGCACGCGGGGGAAGCCGTTCAGGACGGACGTCGTGTCCGCCGCGTGCTCGAAGCCGGCGTGCTCGAACAGTGCGCGGGTCCCGGCGTACGCCATCGTCAGGTCGACCCGCTCGCCGCGGTTGTCGACGGGGTAGCCCTCCACCGTGCGGGCGCCGTGCTCGCGGGCGAAGTCGACCGCGCCCGCCAGGAGCGCGTGCGAGATGCCCTCGCCCCGGTGGCCCGGCCGCACCCGGATGCACCAGACGCTCCACACGCTCCGGTCGCCCGGGTCGTCGAGGTGCGGGATCTTCCGGTTCCGCGCGAACGTGGTGTCCGGACGGGGGTGCACCGCTGCCCACCCGACGACCTCGTCGCCGTCGTACGCCAGGACCCCGGGCGGCAGGTCCTCGTCGAGGAGCACCCGGACGCGATCTCCACGGGCCGTGCCGCTGAGGGCCTGGTTCTCCTTCGCCGGGATCCGGTAGCTCAGGCACCAGCACACGTTCGCGTCCGGACGCTTCGGACCGACCATGGTGCGGACGTCGTCGAAGGACGTCGCGGGACGCACCTCGATCGTCATGCCACGAGCATGGCACCGGTTCGTCGGAGGAGTTCGAGCGATCGACCGATCTCCTGTTCGGCGGTCGCGGTGTCCGGGGACCAGTTGCACTCCAGCGAGACCGAGCCGCGGTAGCCGCCGTCGTGCACGGCCGCGAGGAAGTCACGCCAGACGTCGTCGCCGCCGTCGGCACCGAGCGGGCGACGGTCGCGGTCGCTGACGTGCACGTGGCCGATGCGGGCGCCGTGCTCCCGGAGGACGTCGAGCGACTCCCCCTCGTTCCGGATGTGGAACAGGTCGGCGACGACGTCCACCCCGTCGACCGCCGTGTCGTCCAAGAACCGGACGGCCTCGGCGACGGAGTGCAGGACGTTCGTCTCCGAGCGGCTCAGCGGCTCGAGCACGATGCGGAGGTCGTTCGCCGCGGCGGTGTCCCGGGCCGTGCGGAGCACCTCGGCGAAGCGACGGTGGGCCTCGGTCTCGGGCATGCCGTCGGGTGCCGTGCGGGCGGTCCCCGAGCCGAACACGATCTTCGCGCCCGGCTCGGCGACGGAGTGGACGATCGGGAGGACGGCCTCGAAGTAGTCCCGGACCGCGTCGGGGTCGGCGGTCAGCAGCGGGAGGTCACCGGGGACGAGGATCGCGAAGGACGGGAAGCGGTCGCCTGCGTAGCCGTCGTCGAGCACCCAGCCACCGCCGTGGTCGTGGCCGCCGCCGTCGCCGTTCGGCCGGATCGCCAGGTTGCCGGCGATCGTCGGCTCCACGTGGTCGGCGCCCGCGCGACGGACGGCCTCGGTCAGTGCTGCTCCGGCGACGACGCCGAATCCGGTGAACGACATGGGGTCCATGCAACTCGGGGTGCGGCGGTCCGGCAGTCGTTGCCGTCCGTTGCCACGGGTCCGGTCAGTGCCGTTCGACGTCGACCGGATCGGCTCGGCGCGGGCGTCCGAGGTGTTCGAGGGGTTCGCTGCGCGGTCTTCGAAGTCACGGTGGCAGCGGAGCGGGCGGTCACGGGCGCCAGCCCGGGGTCACGAGGCCGGTCTCGTAGGCGAAGACGACGAGCTGGGCACGATCGCGGGCACCGAGCTTGATCATCGCCCGGGAGACGTGGGTCTTCGTGGTCATCGGGCTGACGAAGAGGTGCTGGGCGATCTCGGCGTTCGTCATGCCGACGGCGACGAGCTGCATGACCTGACGCTCGCGGTCGGTCAGGACGCCCAGCTCCGGCGCGAGGGACGACGGCTTCGCGTGGGTGGCGTACGCCTCGACCAGGGAACGGGTCGCCCGGGGCGAGAGCAGGGACTCCCCCGCGACGACGGTCCGGATCGCCCGGAGGAGTTCGGCCGGTTCGGTGTCCTTCACGAGGAATCCGGCAGCGCCACCGCGGATCGCCTCGAACACGTAGTCGTCTTCCTCGAACGTGGTGAGGATGACCACGTGCACGCCCCCGAGTTCGGGGTCGGCCGAGATCCGTTGCGTCGCCGCGAGCCCGTCGGTGCCCGGCATCCGGATGTCCATGAGGACGACGTCGGGGCGTTCCCGCCGTGCGACGTCCACCGCGGCGTCACCGTCACCCGCCTCGCCGACGACGGTCATGCCGGGTTCGGCGTCGACGAGTGCGCGGAGCCCGGCGCGGACGAGCACCTGGTCGTCGACGAGGAGCACGCGGATCGGGTCCGGGGCGATGCTGGCCGTGGTCATCGGGCGTCCTCGGGGTCGGTGCCGACCACCGGGAGGCGCGCTGCCACCCGCCAGCCGCCGTCGGTCGTCGGTCCGGCGGACAGGGTGCCGTCGACGGCGTTCGCACGTTCGCGCATCCCGATGATCCCGTTGCCGGTCGGGGCGAGCGGCTCGGTGGAGCCGACGTCGGCCACCCGCGGCTGGGACGGGCGGTCGGCGACGACCAGGTCCACGACGTCCGGGCCGATCGAGATCGTCACGTCGGCCCGGTGTCCGGGGGCGTGCTTCATGACGTTCGTCACCGACTCTTGCACGATGCGGAACGCGTTCCGGTCCGTGATGCCGTGCACCGCCGATCGGTCGCCGTCGACGGCCAGGGTGACGTCGACGCCCGCGGCACGCGCTCGTTCCACCAGGTCGGCGACGCGGTCGAGGCCGGCGGTCGGGGCGCGCTCCGCCCCCTCGCGGTCGGGCGCTCCGTCGACCGAGCGGAGCACGCCGAGGATCGTGCGGAGTTCGACGAGGGCCTCGCGGCTGGAGTCGCGGATGTTCGCGAGGGAGTCCCGCGTCTGGTCCGGGAGGTCGGCGCCGAGGTGGAGGGCGACCCCTGCCTGGAGGTTGATGAGGGACATGCTGTGGGCGACCGAGTCGTGGAGCTCGCGAGCGATCCGCACCCGCTCGTCGGCGGCACGGCGCCGGTCGGCCTCGGCGCGCTGACGACGGCGTTCCGCGACCCGTTCGAGCCGAACCCGGACGAGTTCGGACACGGCGATGGTCACGGTGGCCCAGGCGATGCAGAGCAGCACGGCGCTGAGGTCGAGCACGGACGAGCGGCCGAGGACGGCATCGGCGGTCGGGAGCACGACGACGGCGAGCGCCGCCGAGGCGACGACCCACCAGCGGTGTCCGCGGAGCCAGGCGTTGGCGAGCGCCATCGTCAGCGCGGCGACGAACGGCCCGCGCGGACTCACGACGAGGGCGTACCCGATCGTGGTCGCGAGGGTCAGGAGCAGCACCGACCGTGGCCACCGCCAGCGCCACGGGAGCACCACGACGCCGGCCACGAGGAACCCGATCGCGAGCGGGCCGAGGTGCACCGGGTCGACCGCACCGGTGAACGCGTGCCGTGCCCAGGGTGGGCCGGCCGAGCCCGTCCCGACACCGGGTCCGACCAGCACGCGCGATGCGAGCAGCGTCCCGACGATCTGCAGGAACGCCACCGGCAGGACCCGACCGACCCGGGCGAAGCGACGGCGCCCGACCCAGCGGGTGTCGTCGCTCGCCCGGTCGGCGAGGGTCGGGGTGGTGTCCATGGCTCGAGCCTAGGGTCGGCTCCCGCCCGCGGCATCGGGCGTGCGCACGACCTGTGGACTACTCCCGCGGGAGTAGTCGGGTGTGGAGGAGGACGTGCACTACGACTGCGGGAGCAGACGGAAGTGGGGCTGCGGGACGGACGCGCGCCGCGCCTCCTGGGCCGAGTCTTGGACGGTCGTGACAGCGACGCCGAACCGACCACAGGAGGTCACCATGCTCACCACCATCGCCGCCACCGCGCCCTACTGGCACGGCGGCGGGTTCCCGTTCCCCGTCTTCCCCGCGTTCTTCTTCGTCGCGTTCCTGGTCGTGTTCCTCGTGTTCGGCGTGCTCCGGCGCGGCAGCTGGCGGGCGCGGTCGGACGCCCGCTCGGTGCTCGCCGACCGGTTCGCCCGCGGCGACATCGACGCCGAGGAGTACCGGTCGCGGCTGTCCGAGCTCAGCCGGAAGTGACCGAGAGCGCGGAGAGGATCGCCGTCACCGTCTCGTCGACCGAGCCCTCGATCGACACGGTGACGGCGGCCTCGTCCGGTTGCGGTCGCTCGAGCGTCGCGAACTGCGAGTCGAGCAAGGAGCTCGGCATGTACTCGTGGTGACGGTGCGCCTGGCGGTCGGCGATCAGGTCGTGCGAGCCGTCGAGGAAGGCGATCACGAGGGTCGGCGCCGAGGCGCGGAGACGGTTGCGGTAGACACGCTTGAGCGCCGAGTTCGCCATCACGCAGCGGTGGCCGGAGTCCTCGACCTCGGCGATCCGCGCGGCGCAGGCGTCCAGCCAGGGCCAGCGGTCCTCATCCGTGAGCGGGATCCCCTGCCGCATCTTCTCCTTGTTCGCGGCGGGGTGCAGGTCGTCCGCGTCCACGAAGACCGTGGGCTGCCCCTCGGCGGCGAGGGCGTCGGCGAGGGCCTGCCCGATCGTCGACTTGCCGGAACCGGAGACCCCCATCACGAGCAGGGGCGGGAGGACAGCGCGCTCGGTCATTCCTCCACCGTATTGGGCCGGTGAACAGTCGTCCCCAGTTGCCGTAACACCCGGGCGGTCCCAGGCTGCGGACCGTAGGTTGGTGCCGAACGTCAGGACGAAGGAGACCTCGTGGCAGAGAACAACGGACAGGCGAACATCGGCGTGGTCGGTCTGGCGGTGATGGGTTCGAACCTCGCTCGGAACCTCGCCTCGCGGGAGGGCAACACCGTCGCGGTCTACAACCGCACGTACGCCCGCACCGAGGAACTGCTGAACGAGCACGCGGACGCCGGGTTCATCGCGTCCGAGTCGATCGACGACTTCGTGGCCTCGCTGTCCAAGCCGCGCACGGCCATCATCATGGTGCAGGCGGGCAAGGGCACCGACGCGGTCATCGAGCAGCTCGCGGAACGGTTCGAGGAAGGCGACATCATCGTCGACGGCGGCAACGCCAACTTCCACGACACCATCCGCCGCGAGCACGACCTACGCGACAAGGGTCTCAACTTCGTCGGCACCGGCATCTCCGGCGGTGAAGAGGGCGCCCTGAAGGGCCCGTCGATCATGCCCGGCGGTTCGAAGGAGGCCTGGGAGACCCTCGGCCCGATCCTCAAGTCGATCGCCGCCGTCGCCGAGGGCGAGCCGTGCGTGACCCACATCGGCACCGACGGTGCCGGCCACTTCGTGAAGATGGTCCACAACGGCATCGAGTACGCCGACATGCAGCTCATCGCCGAGTCGTACGACCTGCTCCGCCGCGTCGGCGGACTGTCCGTCGAGGACCTGGTGAAGGTGTTCGACGAGTGGAACGGCGGCGACCTCGAGTCCTACCTGATCGAGATCACCGTCGAGGTCCTCAAGCAGCAGGACGCCGACACGGGCAAGGCCCTCGTCGACGTCATCCGCGACGAGGCCGGGTCGAAGGGCACCGGCGTGTGGACCGTGCAGAACGCGGTCGGTCTCGGCATCCCCGTCTCCGGCATCGGCGAAGCGGTGTTCGCCCGCGCGGTGTCGTCCAAGCCGGTCCAGCGCGCTGCGGTGCAGAAGGCCTTCCCCGACCGTCCCGCCATCGCCGAGGTCCCGGACGGGTTCGAGGACGACGTCCGCGCGGCGCTCTACGCGTCGAAGGTCGTCGCGTACGCGCAGGGCTTCGACCTCATCATCGCCGGGGCGAAGGAGTACGGCTGGGACATCAACCTCGGCAACATCGCGAAGATCTGGCGCGGCGGCTGCATCATCCGCGCGCAGTTCCTCAACCGCATCGTCGAGGCGTACGACAAGAACCCCTCGCTCGAGTCGCTGTTGGTGGACCCGTACTTCGCGAACGCCGTGCAGGAGGGCGAGGCTGCGTGGCGTCGCATCGTCGGCATCGCGGCGGCGTCGGGGATCCCGGCGCCGGGGTTCTCGTCCGCGCTGTCGTACTTCGACTCGCTCGCCTCCGACCGCCTGCCCGCCGCGCTCATCCAGGGGCAGCGGGACTTCTTCGGCGCGCACACCTACCAGCGCATCGACAAGGACGGCACCTTCCACACGCTCTGGTCGGACGACGACCGGCGTGAGGTCGAACAGGAACCGTCGACCCACTAGGCAGCGGCGACGACCGCACCACGAGAGGGCCTCGCCGATCGGCGGGGCCCTCCGGTGTTCCGCGCCGCGCGCTACGCGACGATGCGTTCGCGCGCGAGGTCGGCCACGAGCCGCTCCAGCCGTGGGCCCCGGCCCAGCATCCGCCGCGAGCCCGGCGCCGCACGGACGAAGAACGTCGCCACCGCTGTCGTGTCGTCGGGCCGGACGTAGTGCATGGCGATCGCCCATGACCGGCCGTCGCCGTGCACGTCCTCGAGGCCGACGTGCACCATCCGGCTCCACCGGATCACGAGCAGCCGGGTCGCACGACGTTCCTCGAGTTCCCACAGCGAGGCCTCGGTCGCACCGAAGGCCCACGTCACCCGGTGCCCGAGCGCGACGTCCGGCCGGACGGACTCCACCGATGCCCGGAGCTCCGGGGTCGGTGCCGCCGGGACGAGCCACACCGTCGGGTCGATCCGGCGGATCGCGAGGGCCAGGGCTTCGTCCTCGTGCCGCCGTCGGAGCGACCAGCCCCGCAGCACGGCACCGGCGATCACGAGGAGGCCGACACCGATCACGGCGACCTCGGCGATGCCGAAGAAGGTCAGGTCCGCGTCGGGTGTGGTGGACACCACGATGATGCGTGCCGTGAGCAGGGCCGCCCACACGCCGACGATGATCCAGCGCAGCACCAGGAGGCGTCGTGCCTGCGACATCGGGTGGCGGTCCCGTCGCCGGGCGCGACCGAAGCGCGGGACACGGTCGGGACGCCTCAGCACCCCTCGATCCTCGCATGCTCCACCCGCGACCGGCTGGCCGGCACCGGTGAACGCCCGACGAACCAGCGGACCCGCTCGTGCGGGGTACGGGCCGTCCACGGGCGCGGACACCGCCGACTCTGTCCACCGCATGCACGACTGTCAGCACACACGCGGCACGGTCGACCTACGCTCGGCCCGTGACCACTGACCTCGCGCCCGCCCCCGTGGCGGTCTCGCGCCCCCGCCTGCTCGCGGCCGCGACGGGCATCGTCGCCGCGCTCGCGTTCTTCGCCGCCGCGGAACTCGGTGCCCTCGTCCTCGGTGGTGCCGGCAGCCCCCTCGTCGCGGTCGGTTCGGCGGTCATCGACCTCGCACCCCCGGGCGCGAAGGACCTCATGGTCACGCTGTTCGGCACCGGCGACAAGGTCGCGCTGTTCGTGCTCATGGCGGTCATCGTCGCCGTGGTCAGCGCCGGGGCGGGCGTCCTCGAACGCGCCCGCCCGCCGTTCGGGGCCCTGGTCTTCGCCGTGGGCGGTGTCCTCTCGCTCCTGGCCGTCACCACCCGTTCCGGCAGCGGCACGCTGGACGGGGCTCCGTCCGTGCTCGGGGTCGCCGCGGCCGTCATCGTGCTCCGGCTGCTCACCGCCAGGCTCCGCCGGTGGGAGTCGGCAGCCGCCGTGCCCTCCGCCGCGCCCAGACCCGCCTCTGCGGAACGTCGCGCCTTCCTGGTTTGGGGTGTGACGGCGGCGGCCGTCGCGGTCGTGGTGGGCGGCGCCTCCCGTCTGGGCACCGCCGCCGCGCAGGCGACCGCTGCCGCACGCCGGGCCGTCCGGCTGCCGGCGCCGGCGACCACCGCACCCGCGGTCCCGGCCGGGGCGTCGCTCGACGTCGAGGGCATCACGCCCTACGTCACCCCGAACAGCGACTTCTACCGGATCGACACCGCGCTGCGGGTGCCGTCGGTCGACACCGCCGACTGGAAGCTCCGCATCCACGGAGCCGTCGACCACGAGGTCGAGCTCACGTGGGACGACCTGCTCGCCCTCCCACTCGAGGAACACCACGCGACGCTGAGCTGCGTCTCGAACGAGGTGGGCGGGGACCTCATCGGCACCGCGCTCTGGCTCGGCTACCCGATCCGGAAGCTGCTCGAGCGCGCCGTGCCCCACGCGAGTGCCGACATGGTGCTGTCGCGCAGCATCGACGGGTTCACGGCGGGCACGCCCCTCGACGTCCTGCAGGACGACGGCACGGCCGCACTGCTCGCCGTGGGGATGAACGGCGAGCCGCTGCCGCCGGAGCACGGGTTCCCGGTGCGCATGGTGGTCCCCGGGCTCTTCGGCTACGTGTCCGCGACGAAGTGGGTCACCGAGCTCGAGGTCACGCGGTTTGCCGACGCCCAGGGCTACTGGACGCCGCGCGGCTGGTCGGAACGCGGTCCGGTCAAGCTGGAGTCGCGCATCGACACCCCGCGCGCGGGCGCGACGGTCGACGCCGGTTCGACGGTGGCGATCGCCGGGGTCGCGTGGCAGCCGCACACCGGGGTGAAGGGTGTGCAGGTCCGGGTCGGGGACGGCGCGTGGGAAGAGGCGACCCTCGCGGACTCCGTCTCGGCCGACACGTGGCGGCAGTGGGTCTACCGGTGGACGCCGACGAAGGGGTCGCACCGCATCCAGGTCCGCGCAGTGAGCGCCGACGGTGAAGTGCAGACGAGCGTCGAGCGGCCCCCGGCTCCGAACGGCGCGTCGGGATGGCACACGGTCGAGGTCCGCGCGGCCTGAGACGGTGCGGACCGTCCGCCGTCACGGACAGGAGGCGCGGCGCGCCTCGACGACGCGGGTCACCTCGACGACGCGGGTCACCTCGACGACGCGGATCACCTCGACGACGCGGATCGTCTCAGGCGGGACGCGTCGCCACGACACAGGTCCCGTCGACCTCGTCGTCGGACTCGACGGCCACCGCGAGGCCCGCAGCCTCGAAGACGGCCGCCGACGTCGGTGCCTGCGCAGCCGACACCTCGATGACGACCGCACCCCCGGGTCGGAGCCACTCCCCCGCACCCGACGCGATCCGCCGGTGCAGGTCGAGCCCGTCCGCCCCGCCGTCGAGGGCCACCCGGTGCTCGTGGTCACGGGCCTCCGACGGCATCATCGGGATGGACCCCGTCGGCACGTAGGGCGCGTTCACGGCGATGACGTCGACGAGCCCGCGGAACCGGTCGGGCAGGGGCGCGAAGAGGTCCCCGGCGACGACGATCCCGCGGTCGCCGATGTTCTCCGCAGCGACGTCGACCGCCGCCGGGTCGATGTCCGCCGCGACGAGGTCGAGGGCACCGACACGACCGAGGAGCGCGACCGAGATCGCCCCGGCACCGCAGCAGAGGTCCACGACACGGTCGTAGCGGTGCAACCGGCGTGCGGCCTGCTCCACGACGACGGTGGTGCGGGCCCGGGGCACGAAGACGCCCGGCGTCACGCGGAGGCGGTGCCCGTCGAACGCCGCCCAGCCGAGCACGTACTCGAGCGGTTCGCCGCCGAGCCGCCGCTGCACGAGCGCCCGCAGGCGAGCCGCGTCACCGTCGCCGGCCTCGAGCAGGAGGTCCGCCTCGTCCTCGGCGAAGACGCTGCCCGCGGCCCGGAGCCGGGCCGCGAGCGCGTCGCGCACGGGTGCGGTCAAGCGGCGCCGTCGAACATCGAGGTGACCGACCCGTCGTCGAAGACCTCGTGGATGGCGCGGGCGATGAGCGGTGCGATCGGCAGGACCTCGAGGCGGTCCCAGCGCTTGTCCTCCGGCAGCGGCAGGGTGTCGGTGACGACGACCCGGTCGATGAACTCGCTCTGGAGCAGCTCCGTCGCGGGGTCGGAGAACACCGCATGCGTCGCCGCGACGACCACGCCGGTGGCACCGGCGGCCTTGAGCGCCTCTGCCGCCTTGGCGATGGTGCGACCGGTGTCGATCAGGTCGTCGACGAGCAGGCACACGCGACCCGAGACGTCACCGACGATCTCGTGCACGGACACCTGGTTCGGCACGAGCGGGTCGCGGCGCTTGTGGATGATCGCGAGCGGCGCGCCGAGCTTCTCCGACCAGATGTCGGCGACGCGCACGCGGCCCATGTCCGGCGAGACGACCGTCAGCGTCGACGGGTCGAGGGTCTGCTGGAAGCGCTCGAGCAGGACCGGCATGGCGAACAGGTGGTCGACCGGGCCGTCGAAGAAGCCCTGGATCTGTGCGGCGTGCAGGTCGACGCTCATGATGCGGTGCGCACCAGCGGCCTTGAAGAGGTCGGCGACGAGTCGCGCCGAGATCGGCTCGCGACCACGGCCCTTCTTGTCCTGCCGCGCGTACGGGTAGAACGGCGCGACGACGGTGATGCGCTTCGCCGACGCGCGCTTCAGGGCGTCGACCATGATGAGCTGCTCCATGAGCCACTCGTTGATCGGCGCGGTGTGGGACTGGATGACGAACGCGTCACAGCCGCGGACCGACTCGTCGAAGCGGGCGTAGAGCTCCCCGTTCGCGAAGGTCCGTGCATCGGTCGGGACGAGGTCCACGCCGAGTTCCTCGGCGATCTCGGCCGAGAGCGCCGGGTGTGCTCGCCCTGAGACGAGGACGAGTCGTTTCTGGCCGGTCGTTTTGATTCCGGACAAGTGCGGTGCTCACTCCCTGACCCCGCGGGGCCGTGTTGATCGGCCCGAGAGCCGTCAGATCTGTTCGCCGTTCGCGCGCCGAGCGGCCTCGGCAGCCGGCGAACCGGGTCGGTGTTCCTCGACCCATCCGTCGGTGTTGCGCTGTGGGGCGTAGCTGATCGCCAGCGACCCGGCAGGGACGTCCTTGCGGACGGTCGTACCCGCGCCGGTGTACGCTCCGTCACCAATCCTAACCGGGGCGACGAACACGTTGTGCGACCCTGTACGGACGTTCGAGCCGACCTCGGTCCGGTGCTTGTGCACCCCGTCGTAGTTCGCCGTGATCGTGTTCGCGCCGATGTTCGAGTCCTCGCCCACCTCGGCGTCGCCGATGTACGACAGGTGCGGCACCTTGCTGCCCCGGCCGATCGTCGCGTTCTTCGTCTCGACGAAGGTGCCGATCTTGCCCCCGTCGCCGAGGATCGTGCCCGGTCGCAGGTAGGCGAACGGTCCGACGGAGGCGCCGTCACCGATCACCGCGAGGGTCGCGTCGACGCGGTTCACCACGGCGCCGACGCCGACCTCGGTGTCCCGCAGGGTGGTATCCGGCCCGACGACCGCGCCCGAGGCGATCGCGGTGGCGCCGATGAGCTGGGTGCCCGGGAGGACCTCGGCGTCGGGTTCGATCGAGACGTCGAGGTCGATCCACGTCGTCGCCGGGTCCTGCACCGTGACGCCGGCGAGCTGGTGCCGACGGACGATGCGCGCGTTCAGCACCCGCGCGGCGTCGGACAGCTGCGCCCGGTCGTTGATGCCGGCGACCAGCCACGGGTCGGTCAGCGTGACGACGTCGATCCGCGCGCCCCGCGCCCCGATGAGCGCCGGCGCGTCGGTGATGTACTTCTCGCCCTGCGCGTTCGCCGTGGTGAGCGACGGCAGGACCGCACGGAGGTGCGTGACGTCGAAGGCGTAGATGCCCGCGTTGGCCTCGGTGATCGTGAGCTGCTCGGCGGTCGCGTCCTTGTGCTCGACGACCCCGACGAACGCCCCGTCGGCGTCGCGGACGATGCGGCCGAGGCCCGTCGGGTCCGGTGCGATCGCGCTCACGAAGGTGGCGCCGTTGCCGCCGCCGACGTGAGCGTCCACGAGTGCTCGGAGCGACGCCGCGTCGAGCAGCGGCACGTCGCCGGACAGCACGACGACGGCGCCGTCGAAGTCCGCCGGAAGCGCCTGCACCGCGACCTCGACCGCACGGCCGGTGCCGGGGACGTCGTCCTGGTCGACCACGATGGCGTCGGGGGCACGCTCGGTGACCTCGGCCGCGACGAGCTCCCGTTCGTGCCGCACGACGACGGCGACGTGCTCGGGCTCGAGGGACGACGCCGTCCGGAGCACGTGCGCGATGAGCGGCAGCCCGGCGAGGCGGTGCAGGACCTTCGGGGTGGACGACTTCATGCGCGTGCCCTGCCCGGCGGCGAGGACGACGACGGCGATGCGCTGGTCGGTCATGGCTCCATCCTGGCGCACGCTCGCTGCGGAGTCCGGCGGAACCGCGCCAGGGGCGCAACCGTGCGCGGAATCGCAGCCTGCAGGCGGGCCCACACCGCGCCTCCTGGCACCGCCCGACGGAGGCGTCAGCCGAGGTCCGCCGCGTCACCCGTGCCGCAGTGTGAGACCGCGGCGAGCGAACTGCGCGTGGTCGCCGCGCCGAACTGGATGCGCTCGACGGCGCCGCCGCCGCCGTTCACCAGGTACCGCTTCGCACCCGACGTCATCTCGTCCGTCGAGTACTCCACCTTCAGTCCGTCCGCCACCCAGGCCGTGCCCACCGCCTTCGTCACGGCCTCCGGGTCGTCGACGCCCGCACCGGTCCGGACGATGTTGTAGAGCGCGCCCGCCGAGCCGTCCGCGAGCACGCAGTCCTGCGCGTACTCGTCGGACTGGTCCGCGTCCCAGTCGACCCCCGAACGGCGCATCGTCTCCTCGACGGAGTCTGCCGCCTGTCGGCGCTGGTGCTCTGCGGTCGGTGCAGCCTGCACGGTGTCCTCCTTGGTCGGGGTGCCCGCCGCGCAGCCCGCGAGCAGGATCGCGGCGAGCAGCACCGTCCCGATCACCGTCGGTCGCCTGGAGGAGATCGGCGTCGAACGCCGCCCCCACACGCTCACCCGAGCTCCGATGCCACGACGACCGCAGGGGCGCGCACGGACGCCCGCACCTCAGCCGAGGTCCGCTGCGTCACCCGTCCCGCAGCGGGAGACCGCGGCGAGCGAGCTTCGAACGGTCGCCGCCCCGAACTGGATGCGCTCGACGGCACCACCCGCCCCCTTGACGACGAACTGCCGGCTGCCGTCGTTGAGCGACGACTCCGAGTACTTGACGGTCAACCCGTCCGCAGCCCACGACCGGCCGACGGTCCGCACCGCAGCCTCGGGGTCGGGAACTCCCGCGCCGATGCGGGCGAGGTTGTAGAGCGCTCCGGACGTGCCGTCACCGAGGAGGCACTCCTGGGCGTACTCGTTCGCCTGCGAGTCGTCCCACGTGACGCCCGACGTCCGCATGGTCGCGTCGACGTAGGCGGCGGCGAGATCACGCTGGTGCTGGACGGTCGGTGTGCTCGGTGTGGTCTCCACGGAGGTGCCTCCTGTCGGCGGACCCGAACACGCGGCGAGCGCCAGTGTCAGGGCGAGGGTCAGGGCGAGTGCGGGCCCGGCTGCCGTGCCTCGCGGGCGTCCGATCACAGTGTCGGTCCCATCAGGTTGTCGAAGTAGTCCTGCTGCAGGGCGCTCACCCCGGCGTCGTCCGCGGGAGTGAGGTCCTTGCCTCCCACGAACGTAGCCTGCGCGACGTTGTCGAGCGACTCGGTCCCGAGGTTGAAGTACCCCTGGCTGCCGCCGTAGCCGATCGGGTCGTGTGTGGTCACGCCGGCACCCTCGCCGGGGTCCCCACCGTTCGTCCCGAAGGTCGTCGCGCCGAACGAGGCGTCCATCGGGTCCTGGCGACCGCTGCCTGCTCGGCCGACCCAGGCCCACTGGTCTCGCGGGTCGTCCGTGAACGGGATACCGGGGCTCCCCTGGCCGGCGTAGACGTGGTCGGCCGCGATACCAGACGCACCTCCGACGTCCTGCTCGATGCCTGCCGAGGCGACGCTGACGAAGGAATCGACGTGCACACCGTGATCGTGGAGCGCGTCCGATGCCACCGTGGTCCCGTAGGAGTGCCCGACCACGTTGAGTGTCGGCGAATCGGGACGCGCCGCCCCGAAGCCGAGGAGGTCGGCACTGAGCCGGTCCGCCCCGGCCCGGGCCGCGTCGCCGTGCAGGACGCCCATCGTGGTGAGGCCGCTCGGTACCGGCGGCGCCTCGTAGTTCATCCACGCGACGACCGCGTGCTCGGCGCCGGTCGCGTTCTTGCCCTCCTGCGCCGTCCAGAGGTTCTGGGCCGCGGTGGTCCACCCGGTCGTGTCCTTGGTCGTCGTGCCCATCCCGGGCACCATGTACGTCACGTTCTCCGCGGTGTCCACGTCACCGACCGCCACCGCAGCGAGCGGCGGCTGGTGGTCGGTGGCGAGGGTGAGCAACGCGCGACCGGGCTTCGCCGTCGACGCCAGGGTCTTCTCGATGTTCCGGTACGCGTCGAGGTTCGCCTGCGCCGCCTCGATCGACTGGTCCGCCGCCTGCGACGCCGGCCACCCGAGCCCCACGCGCCGGTCCTTCGCGTCCGCGAGGTCCTGCTCGGCCTGGGCCACGGCCGACACGAGCGTCATCCGGTTCGCCCGGTCCCGCGCCCAGGCAGGCAGCCCCGCGAGGTTGCCGACGACCGCGGGCAGCGATGCGATGAGCGCGTCCTGGGCGGGGGTGTGCTCGGCGCCGGTCGTGTCCTTCCCACCGCCCAGGGTCTTCCAGAGCGCGGCGACCTCATCGGGCGACATGTCGGCGATGCGGTCGGCGAGGTTGCGATCGAGCATCAGGAGCGCGCCGAGCTCGGTCGGCGACAGGCCCGCGAGCATCGACGCGAGGTCCTCGTCGGACGCGCCGACACCACGTCCCTCGATGCTGCCGAGGCGTCCGAGCGTCTCGGGGCCGGTGATCACCCGGAGCAGCGCCTGGTCGGCCGTCGTGCGGTCCTGCACGAGCTGCTCCCACTGGGCGTCGAGCGCCGCGGACCGGTCGCCGGCGTCGGCGATCGCCCGCTCCGCGTTCGCGAGGCTCGTGGCGTCCGCCTCGGTCGCATCGTCGGCCTTCGCGGCGGAGCGGAGGGTCGGCAGCGTGAGCTGCTGTCCGGCGAGCTCGGCCGCGACGGTCCCGCGCTGCAGGCGGATCGCGTCCGCGTCGTCCTTGATGCGCTGGACGTCCTTCGCGTACTGGTCGAAGGCGTCCCCGGCGGCGTCGAAGAGCGCCACGAGGCCGGACGCGCTCGGCCGCATCTCGTCGAGCAGCGCCGCGAAGCGGGTCTGCGCGTCGCCCTTCCACGTCGGCGATGCGGTGACGTCGGACGCCGAGGCGATCTTCGCCAGGGCGTCCTGCACGGCGTCGGCCCGGTCGTGCCAGTGCTTCCCCAGGGCGGTGATGCCGGCGGGGTCGCCGACGTCCGGCTCCTCGCCGCTCACTTGCCGTCCGCCTGCTTCGCGAGGGCGGCTTCCTGCGCGTCGACCTGCGCACCGAGGTCGTGCGGGAAGGTCGCGGCTTGCTCGAGGGCCGCGTCGACGGCGTCGATCATGCCCTGGTGGGCGAGCGACAGGCCGGCGGTGCGGCTGACCACCTCGGTCACGCCGAGGCAACCGGTGTCGAGGCCCGTGAACCGGGCGGTGTCCGCACCGAGTGCGGTCCGGGCGTCGGTCAGCGCGGTCGCGACCGCCGCGAGCGTCTCCGACTCGATCCGCAGTTCTGCGGCCCCCATGTGTTCCCCCCGTCGTTCCCCCGTGGACGTCGGAGACGATAGCACCACGGTCTCCGACACGCTCGGACTCAGCGCCCGTCCACCGGCTCCCGCCGCACGAACGCCATGAGCACCAGCCCCGCCACCAGCACCACGACGACCCCGAGGATCCCGTACCGCGTCGATCCGCCGACCGTCACCGCCACCCCGAAGAGCGCCGGCGCGAGGAACGACGCCGCGCGCCCGGTCGTGGCGTACAGGCCGAAGAGCTCGCCCTCGCGGCCGGGCGTCGCCAACCGCGCCAGGTACGCCCGCGAGGACGACTGGACCGGCCCGACGAACAGCGCCAGCGTCAGGCCGAGGACCCAGAAGCCCGCGGTGACGTTCCCCACCGCGAACACGCCGATCCCGCACACCGCGAGCCCGACGAGCGACACCGTGATGATCGCGCGTGAACCGAACCGGTCGTCGAGCCTGCCGGACAGGAACGTGGCGATGCCCGCGACGATGTTGGCCGCGATGGCGAAGAGGATCACCTGCGACGGGCTGAAGCCGAACACCTGTGCGGCGACGATCCCGCCGAAGGTGAACACGGCGCCGACGCCGTCGCGGAACACCGCGCTCGCCAGCAGGAACGCGAGGACGTTCCGGCGCTCGCGCCAGAGCCGCGCGATGTCCCGCCCGAGGTCCCGGTACGCCCCGAGCAGGGTGCCGGCGCGCGAACGGTCCGGCGCGGCCTCGGGGACGGTGACGAACAGCGGGATCGAGCTCACCGCGAGCCACACGGCGGCGATGCCGATCGCGACGCGGACGTCCCACTGCCCCGAAGCCACGGTCGCGGGGAGCTGCAGGAGCCCCGCGACGTCGCCCCCGCCGAAGTCCTGGATGCAGAGCACGAGCAGGACGACGAGCAGCACGATGCCGCCGAAGTACCCGGCCGCCCAGCCGATCGCCGAGACGCGTCCGGTCTGCTCCCCCGACGCGACCTGTCCGAGCATCGCGTTGTAGCCGACGCTCGCGATCTCGTAGGCGACGGTCCCGATGCCGAGCAGGGCCGCACCGAGCAGCAGGTACGGCTGGCTCGGCGCGACGAACACCATGCCGCCGATCGAGAGCGCGATGCCGATCGTGGCGATGAGCACCGACCGGCGCCGGTGCCCGGACGTGTCCGCCAGGCGTCCGACCGCCGGGGCGACGAGCGCGACCACGATGCCGGCGATCGTCAGTGCCGTCGACACGACGGCCGCGTTGTGCGCGAGCTCCCGCTCGACGAGCGCCTTCCCGGCGGCGGACGTGTCGGCGACGAGCGCCGGGTCGACGAACGCGCGGCTCGCCAGGTACGTGCTGAAGACGAAGGTCGTCACGACCGCGTTGAACGCCGCGGATCCCCAGTCCCACAGGGCCCAGGACACGAGGGCGCGGCGGTCGGTGCGCTGCGGCACGGCAGCCGCGGGTGAAGCCGTCATGCGCGAACCGTAGCGCGTCCGGGTGTCGCGGCGGTGGCCCCAGTGGGGGCGTCCCGACGCGGGTCGCGTGCCCTGGTGGCGACTCCAGGACGGACGGGAGGGACGGTGCGGGCCCGCCCCGTCCCTCCCGTCCGTCGTCCGGTCACGTCGCGGACGGCACGCCACCCGGGTAGACGACCGACTTGAGCGACTCGGGGTCGGTGTCGCTCTCGAGGGCCTCGCGGACGTCGCCGAGGCCGAAGCGACCCGTGACCAGCGAGTCCAGGTCCACCTGTCCCGACGCGACCAGCTCGATCGCGACCGGCCACGTGCCGGTGTACCGGAAGATCCCGGTGACGGTGACCTCGAGGTTCTGGATGTGCTCGACCGGCAGCGTCATCTCGGAGTTGCCGAGCCCGACGAGGACGGCGGCCCCGGCCGGTCCGACGGCCTTGATGCCGTCGGAGACGGCCCGCGGTGCACCACTGGCGTCGATGAAGGCGTCGAACGGCGGCAGGTCGGACGCCACGGAGACCACGGTGGGGTCGACGGTCTCGGTCGCGCCGAAGGAGAGCGCACGCTCGCGGCGCTCCGGGACGAGGTCGCTGATGACGATCCGCGAGGCGCCGAACGCCCTCGCGGCCTGCGCGCAGATGATGCCGATCGGACCGGCCCCGGCGATGAGCACGCTCGACCCGGGGACGATCCCGGCCTTGCGGACCGCGGCGATGCCGACGGAGAGGGGTTCGAGCAGGGCTCCGGCCTCGAACGACACCGAGTCGGGCAGCGTGTGCGCGAACTCGGACTCGATCGTGACGAACTCGGCGAACGCCCCGTCCACCGGCGGCGTCGCGTAGAAGCGCATGTGCGGGCAGAGGTTGTACCGCCCGGCGAGGCACTGGGGGCAGCGGTGGCACGGTCGCTGCGGCTCGATCGCCACGCGCTCCCCGACGCGGGACGGGTCGACGCCCTCGCCGACCGCGGTGATCGTGCCGGAGAGCTCGTGGCCGAGCACGAGGGGCTCCTCGACGACGAAGTCCCCGATCCGGCCGTGCCGGTAGTAGTGCACGTCGGAGCCGCACACGCCGACCGCGGCGACCCGGACGAGGACGTCGCCGGGGTCGACCGCGGGGACGGGGCGGTCCTCGACGGTGAGGTCCTGGGTGCCGAGCAGCACGCTGACGCGCTGGGTGGAGGTCATGCGGTTCTCGCTTCCTCGGCCGCGTCGTCGCGGCCGGACGGATGGGTGGTCGTGGGGGTGGGTGTGGCTGTGGCTGTGGCCGACACCGCGTCGGTGATCCGGTCCGGGTCGCGCAGCAGTGCGCCGAACGCGATCTCGGCGGCCCCGTGCTCGAGCACGTCGGACCCGAGCGCGGCCGGCACGATGCGGAGCCGGTCGGCGGTCCCGGTCATCGACTGCGCTCGGACGTCGTCGAGGATCCGGTCGCCGACGTGGTCGAGCAGCACGCCGAGGAAGCCGCCGAGCACGACGACCGACGGGTTCACGGTGTGGATCGCGTTGCGGAGGGCCGTGGCGAGGGCGGTCACCTGGCGGTCCACGACCCGTTCGACCTCGGGTCGGCCCTCGGCGAGCGCCGCGGCGAGGGCGACCAGGTCGTCCGGAGCGGTCCCGGCCGCGGTCGCCAGGGCGTCACGGGAGGCCTCGGTCTCGAGGCAGCCGACGGCACCGCAGTGGCACCGGATGCCGTTCGCCGCGACGAAGGTGTGTCCGAGCTCGCCCGCGTACCCGTCGGCACCGCTCAGCGGACGGCCGGCCGTGATGACCCCGCCGCCGATGCCGCTCGCGCCGCCGTTGAGGTACACGAGGTCGTCGACGCCCCGGCCGCTGCCGGCGAGCCGTTCCGCCCAGGCGCCGAGGTTGGCGTCGTTCGCGGCCCGCACCGGCAGTCCGGTCCGTTCGGCGAGGGGCTCGGCGAAGGGCGCGTCGTGCCAGCCGAGGTGCGGTGCGTACTGGACGGTCCCGTCCTCCACCCGGACCGTCCCGGGCACGGCGACCCCGATCCCGACGAGCCGGAGCGTCGCGGTGCCGGCCGACCCCGGACGGATCCGGTCGAGCAGCCCGGCGACGGTCTCGACGGCCTCCGCGGGCGTGGGCGGACGGTGCTGCGGTTCGACGAGGCGGCTCCGCACCGTGCCGTCGAGCCCGACGAGGGCGACCGAGACGGCGTCGACCTCGACCGTGACGGCGGCGGCCACGACGTCCGGCGCGGCCCGGACGACCGGACTCGGCCGCCCGACGCCGGTCCCCGGTGCCCCGGCGGCGGGGAGGTCCTCGTGCAGGAGGCCGCGGTCGACGAGTTCGCCGACGAGCGCGAGGGTCGTCGAGCGGTTCAGGCCGGTGCGCCGGGTGATCTCGGCGCGGGTGATCGGCCCCTCCTCGTGGACGAGCCGGAGGACGCGCGCCGCGTTGCCCGGCGCGGGCGCGGGCGCAGGCGTCGCGGCGGTCGTGCTCGTCATCGGTCCCTCGTCGTGGTCGGTGGGCGGGTGGTGGCGGCGCGCTACCGCGACCGCGAGAACGCCGCGTCGAACGCGGCCTCGGGCGGCGCGATCGTGCCCAGCTTCCGGACGAACGCCAGTGCCTCCGGCCCGCCGACGAGCCGGTCCATGCCGGCGTCCTCCCACTCGACGCTCGTCGGCCCGGCGTACCCGATGTGGTTCAGCACGCGGAACACCCGCTCCCACGGCACGTCCCCGTGCCCGGCGGTGACGAAGTCCCACCCGCGCCGGGGGTCGCCCCACGGCAGGTGCGACGACAGTCGTCCGTTGCGCCCGTCGAGCTGCTTCACCGACTCCTTGCAGTGCACGTGGTACACGCGGTCGGCGAAGTCGAGCAGGAACGCGGCGGGGTCGAGGTCCTGCCAGACGAAGTGCGACGGGTCGAAGTTGAACCCGAACGCGGGGCGGTCGGCGAACACCTCGAGCGTCCGCTTCGCCGTCCAGTAGTCGTAGGCGATCTCGGAGGGGTGCACTTCGAGCGCGAAGCGGACGCCGACCTCCTCGAACACGTCGAGGATCGGCGACCACCGATCGTGGAAGTCCTGGTACCCGGCGTCGATCATGGACGCGGGCACGGGCGGGAAGCCGGCGACGGTCTTCCAGATCGAGGATCCGGAGAACCCGGTGACGGTGTCGACCCCGAGCGCCGCGGCGGCACGCGCGGTCCACTGCAGTTCCTCGGCGGCACGCTGCCGGACGCCCTCGGGGTCGCCGTCGCCCCACACGTGCGGCGCGAGGATGTCCTCGTGCCGCTGGTCGATCGGGTCGTCGCACACGGCCTGGCCGGTGAGGTGGTTCGCGATCGTCCAGACCTGCAGGCCGTTGCGCTCCAGGATCGCCGTGCGGTCCGCGACGTACGCGGGGTCCGTCGCGGCGCGGCGGACGTCGAGGTGGTCGCCCCAGCAGGCGATCTCGAGGCCGTCGTACCCCCACTCGCCGGCGAGACGTGCGACCTCCTCGAAGGGCAGGTCGGCCCACTGGCCGGTGAAGAGGGTGACCGGCCTGGAGGCGCGGGTCGTCCCCGCCTCGTCGGTTCCGTCCGTCGTCGTCATCGTCGTCGTCCTTCCTCGCTGCGTGTGCTGGTCACCATGATCCCGGGGTCGCGCCGGCGGGGACCGTCTCCGGCCGGTCGACGCGGGACGCCACCGTGACGACGGTGTGCTCCCGCGAGGCGGTCTGGACGGCCTCCATGACCTCGAGCACGTGGAACGCGAGGTCCCCCGACGCCCGGTGCGGCCGGTCGGTCGCGATCGCGTGCGCCATGTCCGCGAGTCCGTACCCGCGGCCGGCGTCGGCGTACCCGGCCGACACGGGCAGCTCGCGCCACTCGCGGTCGTCGGCCGTCGCGATCGACACCGGGTCCGAGAAGCGGTTCGGGTCCGGGACGGCGAGACTGCCCGCGGTGCCGTGCACCTCGAACAGCGGCGCCCGGGTCGCCCACACCTCGAACGAGACGGTGACCGTGGAGACGACTCCGCTGGCGTGTTCGAGCACGGCGACGACGTGGGTGTCGACGTCGACGGGGATCGGTGCGCCGGCGAACGGCCCGGTCGCGATGGTCCGCTCACGGGTCGACCGGGTGGCGCTGCCGCTGACCCGGGCGACGGGGCCGAAGAACTGCACGAGGCTCGTCAGGTAGTACGGCCCCATGTCGAGCAGCGGGCCGCCGCCGGGCTGGTAGTAGAACGCCGGCGCCGGGTGCCAGAGTTCGTGCCCCGGAGCGCTCCACGACACCGCGGCACCGACCGGGTCGCCGATCAGCCCGTCGTCGAGTGCTGCGCGCGCGGTCTGGATCCCCGTCCCGAGCACCGTGTCCGGCGCGCTGCCGACCCGCAGGCCCGAGCGTGCGGCCAGTTCGAGCACCGGTGCGGCCTCGGCCGTCGCGAGTGCGAGCGGCTTCTCGCCGTAGACGTGCTTGCCGGCGTCGAGGGCCCGGGTGGCGACCTCGGCGTGCGCGGCCGGGATCGTCAGGTTGAGCACGACGTCGACGTCGTCCGCGGCGAGGAGCTCGTCGACGCTCGTGCCCCGGACGCCCTGGGCGTCGCCCACCGACCGGGCGCGGTCGACGTCGAGGTCGGCCACGGCGGTGAGCGCCAGGCCGGGCAGCGCCGGGAAGTGCTCGAAGTACTGCTGGCTGATGTTGCCGACACCGACGACACCGACCCGCAGTGCCGGACCGTTCACCGGGCTGCCCACAGGAGTCCCCTCTCGATGATCGTGCGGAGCGGCTGCGACTCGACGACCTCGAGCCGGTGCCCGGGTGCCGAGACGAACACGCGTCCCTCGCCCCACTGCCGGGTCCAGATCGCCGGCGCGGTCACCGGACGGTTCCAGGCGTCGAAGTCCCGCGCCTCCTGCGTGGTCGTCGCCAGCACGTCGTTGTACTCGTCGGAGAGCACCCAGTACTGCTCGGTCACGAGGTCGAAGTCCTCGATGCCCTGCGTGATCGGGTGCTCGTGCCCGAGGTCGGTGATGTGCACCGTGTACGGGATGTAGTTGTCGGACTGCTCGCCGGTGCGCTCCGACGGGTGCTTGCCCGCGTGGTGCGCGAACTGGCCGCCGATCATGTGGAGGTAGTCGGCGGTGTTGCGGAACGCGTCCGCGATCCCGCCGTGCCAGCCCGCGAGGCCGGCGCCGCCGAGGACGGCCCGCTGCAGCCCGGCGAACTCGTCGTCGGCGATGGTGGACATCGTGACGACCTGCACGATCAGGTCGACGTCCGCCATGACCGACTCGTCGGCGTACACCGCGGTCGAGTCCGACACCTGCACGTCGAACCCGTTGTCCCGCAGGAACGGCACGAACGCGTCGGTGGTCTCGACCGGCATGTGCCCGTCCCACCCGCCGCGGACGACGAGGGCGTGCTTCGTCGGAGCCACTCAGATCACCGTCCAGGCGCTGCCGTCGGCGGCGCTCCGCTCGACCGCGTCGAGGACCCGCTGCACGTGCAGCCCGTCCTCGAACGACGGCGACGGGTCGGTGCCCGCGACGATCGCCTCGACGAAGTCCTTCACCTCGTGGCTGAAGGTGTGCTCGTACCCGATGAGGTGCCCGGTCGGCCACCAGGCGGCCATGTACGGGTGCTCGGGCTCGGTGACCAGGATCCGTTGGAAGCCCTGCTCCCCCGCGGGTGCCGTGGCGTCGTAGAAGCGCAGCTCGTTCATCGACTCGAGGTCGAACTGGATCGCACCCGCCGACCCGCTGATCTCGAGCGTGAGGCCGTTCTTCCGGCCGGTCGCGTAGCGCGTCGCCTCGAACGTGCCGATCGCCCCGTCGGCAGCGCCACCGGCGAGCCGTCCGAGGAAGAAGGCGGCGTCGTCGACGGTGACCTGCCCGCGTTCGGTCGAGGCGGTGCCGGACAGCCCGACGCCCTCGGCCATCAGCGGACGTTCGGTCACGAAGGTCTCGAGGGTGCCGGACACGGTCGACAGCTGTGCGCCCGTGACGTGCTCGACGAGGTCGATCGCGTGCGCGCCGATGTCACCGAGCGAGCCGGAGCCGGCGAGCGCCTTGTCGAGCCGCCACGTCATCGGGCCGTCCTCGTCGGCGAGCCAGTCCTGCAGGTAGAGCGCGCGGACCTGTCGGACGGTGCCGAGCCTCCCGTCCTCCACCAGCCGCTTCGCGAACGCGATGGCGGGCACCCGGCGGTAGCTGAAGCCGACCATCGCGCGGACGCCGTCCGCCCGTGCGGCGGCGGCTGCCGCGGTCATCGCCTCGGCCTCGGCGACGGTGTTGGCGAGGGGCTTCTCGCACAGGACGTGCTTGCCGGCCTCGAGCGCCGCGATCGCGACCTCGACGTGGGACGAGCCGGGCGAGCAGATGTCGACGACGTCGATGTCCGGGTCGGTGACCACGGCGCGCCAGTCGGTGGACGCGGCCTGCCAGCCGTACTGCTGCCGCGCCGCCTCGGTCCGTTCCGGGTCACGGCCGACGATGACGGCCATCTCCGGTTCGACCCCGAGGTCGAAGAACCTCGGTGCGGTGCGCCACCCCTGTGAGTGCGCGGCTCCCATGAAGCCGTGGCCCACCATGGCCACTCGAAGTCGGTCCTGTGCCATCCGCTCGCTCCCTTGCGATCACGTCCTTGCCAGAGTCAACACTACCGCTTATGTTGGGCGCGGCAACATTTTGTTTCGACGACGAACGGTGACCACCATGGCAACGACGCCCACCCGTGCAGACAAGTTCTCCTTCGGTCTCTGGACCATCGGCTACAACGGATCCGACCCCTTCGGCGGCCCGACCCGCCCCGCCCTCGACGTGGTCGAGGCCGTCGAGAAGCTCGACGAGCTCGGCGCCTACGGCCTGACCTTCCACGACGACGACCTCTTCGCGTTCGGCTCGACCGACGCCGAGCGCCAGACGCAGATCGACCGCCTGAAGGGTGCTCTCGACGCCACCGGCATCGTCGTGCCGATGGTCACGACGAACCTCTTCTCCGCCCCGGTGTTCAAGGACGGCGGCTTCACCTCGAACGACCGCCAGGTGCGCCGGTTCGCGCTCCGCAAGGTCCTGCGCAACATCGACCTCGCCGCCGAGCTCGGCGCGTCGACGTTCGTGATGTGGGGCGGCCGCGAGGGTGCCGAGTACGACAGCGCGAAGGACGTGCAGGCCGCGCTCGAGCGCTACCGCGAGGCCGTGAACCTCCTCGCCCAGTACGTCACCGACAAGGGCTACGGCATCCGGTTCGCCATCGAGCCGAAGCCGAACGAGCCCCGCGGCGACATCCTGCTGCCGACCCTCGGCCACGCGATCGCGTTCACCGAGACGCTCGAGCGCCCGGAACTCTTCGGCATCAACCCCGAGGTCGGCCACGAGCAGATGGCCGGGCTGAACTTCACGGCCGGCATCGCCCAGGCGCTGTACCAGGGCAAGCTCTTCCACATCGACCTCAACGGTCAGCGCGGCATCAAGTACGACCAGGACCTCGTCTTCGGGCACGGCGACCTGCAGAACGCGTTCTCGCTCGTCGACCTGCTCGAGCACGGTGCGCCCCAGGGCGGCCCGGCGTACGACGGCCCCCGCCACTTCGACTACAAGCCGAGCCGCACCGAGGACATCACGGGCGTCTGGGACTCCGCGGCCGCGAACATGCGCATGTACCTCCTGCTCAAGGAGCGCGCGCAGGCGTTCCGCGCCGACCCCGAGGTGCAGGCAGCGCTCGAGGCCTCGAAGGTCGGCGAGCTGTCGACGCCGACGCTCAACGACGGCGAGTCGTACGACGCGTTCCTCGCCGACCGCTCCGCGTACGAGGACTTCGACGCCGACGCGTACTTCGGCGGCAAGGGCTTCGGCTTCGTGAAGCTGCAGCAGCTCGCCATCGAGCACCTCATGGGCGCTCGTGGCTGACCTGGTCGCAGGGGTCGACTCGTCGACCCAGTCCTGCAAGGTCACGATCCGTGACGCCGCGACCGGCGCCGTCGTCCGGGAGGGACGCGCGTCCCACCCGGACGGCACGTCCGTCGACCCCCGCCACTGGTGGGACGCGCTCGGCACCGCCGTCGCGGACGCCGGCGGGCTCGCCGACGTCGGTGCCGTTGCGATCGCCGGGCAGCAGCACGGCATGGTCGCGGTGGACGCGGACGGCCGCGTGGTCCGCGACGCGCTGCTGTGGAACGACGTCCGCAGTGCCGACGCGGCCGCACAGATGGTCGCGGAGCTGGGCCAGGAGGCATGGGTCGCCCGCACGGGTCTGGTGCCGGTGGCGTCGTTCACCGGTACCAAGCTGCGGTGGCTCCGCGACGCGGAGCCCGAGAACGCCGGCCGGGTCGCGGCCGTCGCCCTCCCCCACGACTGGTTGTCGTGGCGGCTGCGCGGGTACGGTCCGGCCGACGAGAGTCCGCTCGGTCCCGACCTCGACGCCCTCGCCACCGACGGCTCCGACGCCAGTGGCACGGCCTACTGGGACCCGGTGCGGCGCGAGTACGACGCGGAGCTGTTCGAGTCGGCGCTCGGACGACCGATGCGCGTCGCCGGTGCCACGGGTTCCGCGGACTCCGTCGTCGTGCCGCGGGTCGTCCTGCCCGACGAGGCGATGGGCACGCTCACCGCGGACGTCCAGCTGCCGAACGGCGCCGTGGCACCCTCGGGGCTCCTCGTCGGCGCCGGACTCGGCGACAACGCCGGGGCAGCGCTCGGCCTCGGACTCGGCCCGGGTGACGTCGCGGTGTCCCTCGGCACGAGCGGCACGGTCTTCGGGGTCACCGACGCCGAGGTGCGCGACCCGAGCGGGACCGTGGCGGGCTTCGCCGACGGGAGCGGGTCGCGCCTCCCGATCGTCACGACGCTCAACGCGGCGCGCGTGCTCGAGGTGATCGGCGGCCTGCTCGGCGTGGACCACGACGCGCTCGGCGAGCTGGCGCTGCAGGCGCCGGCGGGTGCCGACGGGCTCGTGCTCGTGCCGTACTTCGTCGGCGAGCGCACGCCGAACCGACCGGACGCGACGGCTTCGCTGCTCGGCATGACGCCGGGGACGACGGACCGGGCGCACCTCGCCCGGGCCGCGGTCGAGGGGATGCTGTGCGCGCTCGCGGACGGCCTCGCGGCGGTCGAGGGCACCGGTGTCACCGTCGAGCGGCTGTTGCTCATCGGCGGTGCCGCGCGCAACGAGGCCGTGCGGGTCGTCGCTGCGCAGGTGTTCGGCCGGGACGTCCTCGTGCCGGAGCCGGGCGAGTACGTGGCGGCCGGCGCGGCGAAGCAGGCGGCGTGGGTGCTCACCGGGAGCCTGCCGGCGTGGGAGACGGCGACCACGGTCGTGGCCGGCGACCCGCACCCCGAGGTGCTCGAGCAGTACCGGGCTGCCGCGCGCTGAGCGGCTGCCCGTCCGTCCGTTCGTCCGTTCGTCCGTTCGTCCGTTCGTCCGTTCGCGGACACTCCCGCCCCCGACGCCGTCCACCACGGCGTCGGGGGCATCATCGTCCCCGGAGGAGACCACATGCCGTACACCGACCTGCCCCTCGACGCCCTGCGCGCCTACCGACCCGACGTCCGCCGGCCGGACGACTTCGACGCCTTCTGGGCCGACACCGTCGCCGACGCACGGGCCGCCGGGTCGGGCACCGACCCCGTCCTCGCCGCCGCCGACACCCCGGTGACCGGACTCGTCATCGAGGACCTCACCTTCCCGGGCTTCGCCGGCGACCCCGTCCGGGCCTGGGTCTCACGACCGGTCGACGCCGCCGGGCCGCTGCCGGTCGTCGTCGAGTTCCTCGGCTACAACGGCGGTCGCGGGCTGCCGGGCGAGCGGGTCTCGTGGGCCCTCGCCGGGTACGTGCACGTCGTGATGGACACCCGCGGCCAGGGCAGCGGGTGGGGATCCGGCGGCGACACCCCGGACCCGCACGGCTCCGGCCCGCACATCGGCGGCTGGATGACGAGCGGCATCGGGTCCCCCGCCGACCACTACTACCGGCGCGTGTACACCGACGCCGTCCGACTCGTCGACGCCGTCCGCTCGCTGCCGGGCGTCGACCCGGACCGCATCGCGCTGACCGGCGGGAGCCAGGGCGGCGGGATCACCATCGCCGCGGCCGCGCTGGTCGAGGCGCACGTCGGACCGATCACGGCGCTCCTGCCGGACGTCGCGTTCCTCAGCGACTGGGAGAACGGCACCGCCGTCGCCGTGGGTGGTCCGTACCTCGAGCTCGCGCGGTACCTGTCGGTGCACCGCGACGCGATCGACACCGTGTGGGACACGGCCGCGTACTTCGACGGGGTGCACTTCGCGGCGGGGATCACCGCGCCGGCGCTGTTCTCCGTCGCGCTCATGGACGACGTGGTCCCGCCGCGGACGACCTTCGCGGCCTACAACGCGCTCGGCTCGGTGGACAAGGCGATCGAGGTGTACCCGTACAACGGGCACGAGGGCGGCGGGTTCGCGCACTGGGAGCGGCAGGTGGCGTTCCTGCGCGAGCGGGGCTGAGCGGCCGGGCGACGCGCGGGTCAGTACCAGCGGCGGACGAACTGCTCCAGGACGTTCTTCACGACCTGGACGGGGCCCGGCGCGGGCTCCCCGCTGTCGCGGCCGATCCGGCGCAGCAGGGCGGCCTGGGCGTCCTCGTACTCGGCCACCTCGTCGGCGGAGTAGTCCGACGGCGGGACGGTCCGGATGGCACTCACCGCTTCGAGCCGCTCCAGCCCCCACCGGAACCCGACCGGGTCCGGCGCCGCTTCGACGAGCGCCACGAGGGCTGCGTCGGAGTAGGTGCCCCGGGGGTCGGCTGCGGCGGAGATGAAGTCCGTCAGCCCGCGGAGCGCCGGCCCCGACCCGCCGGCTCGCATGTGCACGCGCCGCGCTCGGCTGCAGAGGTCGTAGAGGAGTCCGTCGTCCACGGACCGAGCGTGGCACACCGGAGTGCCTCCACGCCACCAGGACTGGGTACTCCCCCGTCGGGCGTCGCGCTCCTAGGCTCGGTCGCCGTGACCGACATCGCTCCCGGAGCCCACGTGCCCGCCACCCGACCCGACGCCGCGCCGACCGCGGGTGCTCCGACCGCGGTCGCTCCGCTGAGCCTCATCGCGGTCGTGGCCATCGCGCTCGCCTTCGTCGCGCCGATCGGCGGGGTCGTCGTCGGGTTCATCGCCCGCCGTGAGGTCCGCCGCACCGGCGAGCGCGGCGACGGCCTCGCCTTCGCGGCGGTGCTCATCGGCGCGACGCTGACGCTCGTCACGGTCGTGCTGCCGGCCGCCGTCGCCGCGTCCGGCTTCCTCGGGTTGGGCGTGCCGTTCGGCCTCGGCCTCGGCCTGCCGTTCGGCGCGGGGTCCTGACCGTCAGCTACCGACGAGTGACGTGACCGCGTCGACGACGATCTGCCGTCGCCGCGCCGGCACCACCGCGCGCGTCAGGGCCTCGGACTCCGCGGAGGCCTCGCTCCAGAACGCCGCGAGGTGCAGCACGAGGCCGAGCAGCACGGCGGGTCGGTAGCTGCGCGGCAGGACGCCGGCCCGCTGCGCCCGCTCGACCTCGGCGACCATCGTGGTCCGGCGTTCGACGATCGCCTCGAGCGGAGCGGCCGACGCGCGCTCGAGCCGGTGCCAGGTCGCCAGCCGCTGGGCCCAGGGCCGCTCGGTCCACGAGTCGTGCAACCGGCCGGCGAACCCGGGCAGGTCGTCGGTGTCGAGCGGGACGAGGTCGAAGGTCTCGGCGACGGTCTGCTCGACGAGCGCGTCGAACAACCCCTCCTTGCTGCCGAAGTAGTGGAAGACCTGCGCCTTGTTGCTCGACGCGGCGGCAGCGATCCGCTCGACCTTGCCGCCGACGAGCCCCGCCGTGGCGAACTCGTCGCGCGCGGCGAGCAGGAGGCGTGCGCGGACGGCGTCGGCGGCTGGGGGCGTGAATCGTGCCATGCCGACCACCGTACCGATCCGGACGGTCGTCCCGGGGCGTCAGGGACCACCGTCCCCGCGGATCAGGACGACGCCACAGTGACGAACAGGTACACGGCGAGCGCGACCGAACAGCACGCGATCGCGACCCGGAGGACCCCGTGCGGCACTCGCCGGGCGACGGTCGGTCCGACGAGCCCGCCGACCACCGCCCCCGCGCCGAGGGCCACGGCGGCGGACCACACGACGTGCCCGGACACCGCGAACACGACCGCCGGCAACAGGTCCGCGGCGAGGAGCAGCACGTTCTTCACGGCGTTCGCACGGTGCAGGGACGACTCCCCGGTGAGCAGCAGCACGGCGATCATGAGCACACCGGACCCGGCGCCGAAGTACCCGTTGTAGACGCCGACCCCGACGATCCCGGCCGAGGCGGCGGCGCCGCGCCCACCCGCGGCGTCACCGGCGGCCCGTGCACGACGACGGTCGATGAGCGGCTGCAGCAGCAGGAGCAGTCCCCCGGCGCGCACGAGGAACGGGACGATGCGGTCGAAGAGGTGCGCCGGTGTGACGACCAGGAGCACCGCGCCCGCGAGCGAGGCGGCGACGGTCGTCGGCATCCAGCGACGCAGGACCGCGGGTTCGGCGCGCACCTCGTGACGAGCCCGGAACGCGGAGCTCGCACCGCTGCCGATGAGCGCGACGGAGTTCGTGACGTTCGCGGCGAGCGGTGGAACCCCGACGGCGAGCAGCGCCGGGTAGGCCACGAGCGAGGTGATCCCGCCGGCGGTGCCGATCACCCCGGCCACCACGCCCGCGACGACGAGGATCCCGACGGTCAGCACGCTCCATGCTGACACGGCGCGGTGGCCGGGGGTGCGATCAGTTGATGCAGGTGCCCTGCTTGCCGTACGCGTTGCCGACCGGGGTGGACGACGGGGTGGCCGCGGGTGCGGACGACCCGGCACCGGACGACCCGGAGGCGCCGGACGAACCGGAGGCGCCGGACGCGGACGACCCGGAGCGAGCGCCCGCGCCGGAAACGGACCCGGCCGAACCCGAACCCGAGCCGGAGCCGGTAGAGCCCGAGCCGGAGCCGGCCGAACCCGAGCCCGAACCGGCAGCCCCCGCGGCCCCGACCGTGTGCCCGTCGGTCCCGAGCACGAGCGTCACCCCCGACACCGTGGTCGAGCGGACCGCCGTGGCTCCGGGGACCGCCGCGACGACGGCCTTCGCCGCGGCCTCGGCGCCCTTCGGGTACTCGACGACCGTGGCCGCCGTGGTGGTGGTGTCGCTCGGCGCCCCGACCACGAACCCCTTCGCCGTGAGCGCTGCCGAGGCGGCCGTCGCGCCGCCCGGCGTGGAGCCGCCGTTCTGCACGGACACGTGCACGCTCGACGGGGACGCCGCCTTCGCCGCCGTGTACGCCGCGGGCGCGCCCACGATGCCCTGGATGAACGCCGGCACCGCGCCGAAGTCCACCGCCACCGTCGAGTAGCCGTCGATGGTCGGGGTCCCCGCGGTGGGGATGGTCGTCGACCGGATGCTCGACAGGTCGATGCTGCGGAACGTGTTGACGAGGCTCGGGATGCTCAGGCCGTCGTCGATCTGCACGGCGTCCCCGACACCGTGCAGCAGGTCCGACACCTTCACCGGGTTGAGGAGGGTGCCGGCGGAGAGGACCTTGCGGGCCTCCTGCGAGAGGAAGTACTGCTGGCGGACCTCGCGGTCGAGGTCACCGCGCGGGAGCCCGTCGCGCTGCCGGACGAACGAGAGCGCCTGCGAGGCGTTCAGCGTCGAGTTCCCTGCGGGGAGGTCGACGTTCGAGTTCGGGTCGTGGGCGGGTTCGTTCAAGCAGACCTGGATCGGCCCGAGCGCCTTCACGAGCTGGTAGAAGCCGAGCAGCGAGACGCGCACGAAGTGGTCGATCTGCAGGCCGCTGATGTTCTCGATGGTCTGGATGAGCAGGCGCATGCCACCGGCGTCGCCGCCGCCGTTCGCAGCACCGTCCGAGAACGCGCTGTTCAGCTTGAACGTGCCGTGGCCGGGGATCGGCACCCACGAGTCGCGCGGGAACGAGATCATCGTCGCGCTGCCCCCGCCCGCGGGGATGTGCAGCACGATCATGGTGTCGGTGTTCGTCGCCCCGTCGTCGAGCTGCGTGCCGAGCTCGGCGAGCTCCTGCGGGGTGGCATCGGCCGGACGGTGGTCGTCCCCCACGAGCAGGATGTTCTCGGCCGACCCGTCGACGTCGGCGGACGCCGAGGGGTGCGGGAGCGCGACGTGCACCTTCGTCACGGCGCTGTCGAGCTGCGCGTACGACCAGGCCGCGTACCCGCCCGTGAGCACGAGTGCCATCGCGAGGACGCCGCCGATCGCCGGGAAGAGGGTGCGGGCTGCGCGCCGCTGGCGACCGTGGCGGACGGCACCGCGCGCGGTCGGCACGATCGGGTGCTGTCCCCCGTCAGGTTCGTCATGCATGGCGTCACCCTAGGGACGGTCGCTGCACGCCTACGGAATCCGCCTGCGGAGCGGTTCAGCGTCCGACGCGCGAGAGCGACTCCGACAGGGCGTCCCTGGTCGCGAGGAGCCGCTGCGCCCGCGCGTGCATGTCGTCCCGGATCGCGACGACCTGGTCGATGATGCCCGGGCACTGGTCCTCGACCTTCCGGCCGCGGGTGCACGGCAGGACCTGTTCGATGAGCGCCGTCGGCAGCCCGAGGTCGAGGAGCATCTTGATCGTGCCGACGGTCTCGACGTCGGACTCGTCGTACTCGCGGTAGCCGTTGGCCCGGCGCTCCGGCCGGATGAACCCGAGCTGCTCGTAGTAGCGCAGCGACCGGGCACTCGCCCCGCTGGCCCGGCTCAGATCGCCGATCTGCATCGTCGCTGCTCCTCGCTTGACCTTGACACTGATGTCAGAGTCTAGCGTGCCGTCCATGCAGATCTTCGTCATCGGCGGCACCGGCTACTTCGGCTCGGTCCTCGTCGAACACCTCCGTTCCGCCGGCCACTCCGTCACCGCGCTCGCCCGTTCCGAGCAGAGCGCCGCCCGCCTGCGCGCGGCCGGCGCAGTACCCGTCGCCGGCTCGATCACCGACACCGAGGTGCTCCGCACAGCCGCCGCGGCGGCCGACGCGGTGGTGTACGCCGCCTCGGACTACGCACCGACCGCGCAGTCGACCGAGGACGAGCTCGCGGCCGTCCGCGCCGTCACCGCCGGAGCAGCAGAAGCCGCCGGAACGAACGGAACGCCCGGAACGCCCGGAACGAACGGAACGAACGGAACGCCCGGGACCACCGGGACCTCCCCGAAGCCCGTCGTCTACACCTCCACCGGACTCGTCTACGGCTTCGACCCGACGGACGTCACCGAGGACGCGGTCCTCCCCGAGGTCAGCGCCCAGCCGGTCAAGGCGCAGGCCGAACGCATCGTGCTCGGCGCGCCGGGCATCACCGGGATCGCCGTCCGCGCCGGACTCGTCTTCGGCCGCGGCGGGACCGGGCTCGTCACCGGCCTCATCGACGCCGCCGTCGCGAACGGCGCCGCGACGTACATCGGCGACGGCACGAACGCCTGGTACCCCGTGCACGTCGACGACCTCGCCGACCTGTACGTCCGGGCGATCGAGCACCCGGTCGCCGGCGTCGTCAACGCGGTCGGTTCGGTGCCGTTCACCTTCCGGGAACTCGCGGAGGCGATCGGCGAGCTCACCGGCACCCCGAGCGTCTCGGTCCCGCTCGAGGTCGCCGAGGCGCAGATGGGCCCGGCGGTCCGGACGCTGACGACGTCCACGCACCTCCTCGCGACGAAGGCACGGGCCACCTACGATTGGCACCCGTCCGAGCGGTCACTCGTCGAGGACGTGCGGAACGGGTCCTACACGGCTCCGCCGCGCCCCTGACTCACCGCGTCGGCGGGGACCACACCGGTGTCCCGCCGACGGCCTCGGCGATGCGTCGACTGACCACGCCGAGCTGCCGCACCTGGGCCGGCGTGAGCGCGTCGAAGACCACACGCCGGACGAGCGCCTGGTGCGCCGGCGTGGACGCCACGACCTGCTCGTGCCCACTGTCGGTGAGCACGGCGAGGGTGAACCGCCCGTCGGTCGGGTCGACCACGCGCCGGACCCACCCCTTCTGCTCCAGCCGTGTCACCGCGCGGGACAGCCGCGACAGGGTGCAGCTCGCGGCGGCGGCGAGCACGCTCATCCGCAGCGTCCGGTCGGGTTCGCTGTCGAGGGCGAACAGGACGCCGTGCTCGAAGTGCGTCAGGCCGGCGTCACGCTGCAGCTGCGCGTCGAGCGCGGTCGGCAGTCGTTCGAGCACGGTCGCGAGGGCGACCCAGACCTCGAGCTCCTCAGCACTGAGCCCGGTGGTGGCGACGTCGTCCGGCATGGGGAGAGCGTACCACCGTGACTTGCTCAGGCAAGTGAACCTGCGTACATTGACTTGCCCAAGCAAGTGAACCGACACGACAGGAGCACGACGTGGATCTCGACATCAGGGGCCGGACGGCGTTCGTCAGCGGCTCGACGCAGGGCATCGGGTACGCCGTCGCAGCAGCCCTCGCGGCGGAGGGAGCCCGCGTCGTGCTGAACGGACGGGAACGCACGGGGGTCGACGCCGCCGTCGCCCGGTTGCGAGCGGCGCTCCCCGGCGCCGAGGTGTCCGGGATCCCGGCGGACTTCGCCGACCCGGCGCAGGTGGACGCGCTGCTCGAGCAGCTCCCGGAGGTCGACGTGCTCGTGAACAACGTCGGACTGTTCGGCCTGGCCGACTTCGGATCGGTCGACGATGCCGAGTGGCAGCGGTACCTCGACGTCAACCTGATGAGCGGCGTCCGACTGTCCCGGGCACTGCTCGACCCGATGGTCGAGCGCGGCTGGGGCCGGATCGTGTTCGTCAGCAGCGAGTCCGGCGTGAACGTGCCCGTCGACATGGTGCACTACGGCGTCACGAAGGCCGCGGTGATCGCGCTCGGCAACGGCCTGGCGAAGCGGACCCGTGGGACGGGCGTCACCGTGAACACGGTCCTCGGCGGCCCGACCTGGTCCGACGGGGTCGCTGCCACGATCGAGACGATCGCGGCCGCGCAGGACGCTCCGGTCGAGGCCGTGCAGGCCGCGGTGATCGGGCAGAACCGCACGACCCTGCTCGAACGGTTCATCCGGCCCGACGAGATCGCGGACCTCGTCGCCTACCTCGCCAGCCCGCGGGCGTCCGCCACGAACGGTGCGGCGGTCCGCGCCGACGGCGGGGTGCTCACCGGGATGCTCTGACCCGGATCCCGGCCAAGGGACGGACGGGAGGCGCGGTGCGAGCCCGCACCGCGCCTCCCGTCCGTGCCGTCGTCGGTCCGGTCAGACCCGCTCCCAGGTGACCGTGCGCCGGTCGGACGGCTCGACCTCGCGCACCGGCCCGGTGACGCGGACGACCGCGCGCGCCGTGGCGGACCCGGGGACGGGCGCGGGGCCGGTCCCGCCGCCCACCGCGACGATCCCGTCGGCGCGCACCCCACCGGTCGGTCCGGACGCCGCGGCGTGGGACGCGACCCACACCTCCACGTCCCCGGGCTCGACCACCTTCCGCAGGGCACGGTCGGTGAACGCGAAGCGCTGGACGGGCACGCTGAACCGCAGGCGCACGGACTCCCCCGGGCCGAGCGCGACCCGGGCGTACCCGAGCAGCTGGGCGACCGGCCGGGTGACGCTCGCCTGCACGTCGTGCCCGTACAGCTGCACCACGTCCTCGCCCGCACGCTCCCCGGTGTTCCGGACGGTCACCCACGCGTCGAAGGCCCCCGCGCTGGACACGGTCGGGTCGACGACGAGCTCCTCGTACGCGAAGGAGGTGTACGAGAGCCCGAACCCGAACGGCCGGACGGGCGTCGAGTCGGTTGCGGTCACGTCGGACGGCCCGCCGAGGCGCGGGTGCAGGTACGTGTACGGCTGCGCGCCGGCGGCCCGCGGGAGCGAGACCGGCAGGCGACCGGACGGTGCGGCGGCGCCGGTGAGGAGGTCCGCGATCGCGAGACCGCCGCCCTCGCCGGGGAAGAACGCCTGCACCACCGCGGCCGGACGGGGAGCGTCGCCGTCGAGCGCCCACCCGATGGCGTACGGCCGTCCGGTCAGGAGCACGACGACGGTCGGCGTGCCGGTGGCGACCACCGCCTCGACGAGCTCGCGCTGGACGCCCGGCAGGTCGAGGGACTCGGTGTCGTTCCCCTCGCCGACGGTCCCGCGGCCGAACAGTCCGGCCTGGTCGCCGACGACGACCACCGCGACGTCGGAGCGCTCCGCGACCGCGACCGCGTCGTCGAACCCGGAGCGGTCGTCGCCGGTCACGGCGCAGCCCGCGGCGAACCGGACGGTGTCGGCCCCGAGCGACTCCGTCAGCGCCTCGCGCACGGTCGGGATGGCGAAGCCGAGCGGCAGGTCCGGGTGCGCGGCGAGCACGTGGTTGGCGAAGGAGTAGCACCCCTGCAGGGCCTCGGCGCGATCGGCGTTCGGACCGATCAGCGCCACCGACGCGCCCGGGGCCAGCGGCAGGACCGGCGCCTCGGGTCCGTTCGACAGCAGCACGAGCGACCGCGCCGCGAGCTCCTTCGCGAGCGCCCGGTGCCGAGGGGTGTCGAGGTCGATCCCGGTCGGCGGCTCGTCCTCGAACGCGTCCGGGTCGAGCAGCCCGAGCCGCTCCTTCTGCCGGAGCACGCGGAGCACCGCACGGTCGACGAGCGACTCGTCGACGTCACCGGAGCGGACACGGTCGACGAGCGGCCCGAGGTAGGCGTCCCCGGTGGGCAGCTCGACGTCGATGCCCGCGGTGAGGGCGAGTGCGGCCGCTTCGCCACGGTCGGCGGCGACGCCGTGCATGACCTCGAGGAACGCGACCGAGAAGTAGTCGGCGACCACCGTGCCGTCGAACCCGAGCCGGCCACGGAGCAGGTCGGTCAGCAGGTCACCGTTCGCCGCGACCGGCACGCCGTCGACCTCGGCGTACGAGTTCATGACGCTCCGGGCGCCGCCGTCGCGCAGTGCCATCTCGAACGGCGGCAGGAAGACGTCCGCGACCTCGCGCGGCCCGGCGTGGACGGGAGCGTGGTTCCGCCCCGCCTGCGACGCGGAGTACCCGAGGAAGTGCTTGAGCGTCGCGTCCACCCCGGCGCGCTGCAGGCCCCGGACGTAGGCGGTACCGATCGTCCCGACGAGGTACGGGTCCTCGCCGATGCACTCGTCCACCCGCCCCCACCGTGGGTCGCGGACGACGTCGAGCACCGGGGCGAGGCCCTGGTGCACGCCGAGCTGCCGCATCGAGTCGCCGATCGCCTCGCCGACCTGCTCGACGAGCTCCGGGTCGAAGGCGGCGCCCCACGCGAGCGGCGTCGGGAACGTGGCGGCCTTCCAGGCGGCGAGCCCGGTGAGGCACTCCTCGTGCACGAGTGCCGGGATCCCGAGTCGCGTCTCGCGCTTGAGTCGTCGCTGCTCCGACCACAGCCACGCCGCGCGCTCCTCCGGCTCGACGGGGCGGGTGCCGTAGACGCGGGTGAACTGGCCGAGGCCGTGGCGCGTGACGTCGGCCAGGGTGCGGCCGTCGGCGTCGTCGTGCGCCGCCATCTCCCCCTGCATCGGGGCGACCACGCCGTTCTGGTCGAGCCAGTAGCCGACGAGCTGCGCGGTCTTCTCCTCGAGCGTCATGGCGGCGAGCATGGCGGTCGCGCGGTCGGCGCCGGTCGCGTCCTCGACGCGGCGCGGGTCGGACTGGAGGCGCGGCTCGCGTCCGACGGTCCGTGTCGCGTCCGTCGCCGTCACCCCTTCACCGCCCCGGTCAGGCCGCCGACGATGCGCTTCTGGAAGATCGCGAAGAACACGAGCGCCGGGATCATCGAGAGCGAGGTGAACGCGAGCACCCGGGCGGTGTCGACCGAGTACTGGGACGCGAACGCCTGGACCCCGAGCGGCAGCGTGTAGGTCGACGCGTCGTTGAGGATGAACAGCGGCAGGAGGTAGCTGTTCCAGCTGCCGATGAACGCGAGGATGCCGACCGTCACGACACCGGGGAGCGACAGCGGGACGACCATCCGGAAGAAGAACCCGAGCTTGCTCGCGCCGTCGATGGCGGCCGCCTCCTCGAGCTCGTCCGGGATCGCCCGGAGGAACGGCACCAGGATGATGACCGTCGTCGGCATGGCGAACGCGATCTGCGGGAGGATCACGCCCGCCAGATTGTTCGTCAGGCCGAGGTCCTTCACGAGGATGTAGAGCGGCGTGATGGCGACCGTGATCGGGAACATCAGACCGGCCGCGAACAGCGAGTAGAGCGCGCCGCTCCCCCGGAACCGGTACCGGGCGAGCACGAAGCTCACCATCAGCCCGAGCACGACCACGCCGACCGTGGTGGCGACGCCCGCGATCACGGAGTTGCCGAGCTGCTGCCAGAACACGCCGCTCGTCAGGACGGTGACGTAGTTGCCGATCTGCCACGGGTTCGGCAGCCCTGCCGGGCTCGCGGTGATCTGCGAGTTCGTGCGGAACCCGCCGAGCACGATGTACGCGACCGGCCCGATGCACACGGCGATGAACAGCAGCGCGATGAAGTACGTGCCGAGGTTGCGCTCACGCCGGACGGGTCCGGTGTCACGCTGGCGGCGCTTCGGCGCGACGATGGAGGCGGTGGCGGTCATCGGTCGCTCTTCTCGGTCAGGGCGCCGGCGGTGTCGCGGCGCAGGACGAACCGCTGGTAGACGAGGGCGACGACCAGCGAGATGAGGAAGATCACCACGGCGACGGCGTTGCCGTACCCGTAGTTGCCGGACAGGCGGCCGTTGCCGACCATGTAGGTCGCCATCGTCGAGGTCCCGGCGGTCGAGGCGATGTACTGCCCCCAGATGATGTAGACGAGGTCGAACAGCTGGAGCGACCCGATGATCGACAGGAACGCCCAGATGCGGAGCGTCGGTCCGAGGAGCGGCAGCGTGATGCGTCGCTGGATCTGCCAGTAGCTCGCGCCGTCGAGCTGCGCGGCCTCGAACAGTTCCTCGGGGATGCTCTGCAGGCCGGCGAGGAAGAGGATCACCGCGAAGCCGATGTACTTCCACGAGATGATCCCGAGCAGGGTCCAGAGCGCGATGTCGGGGTTCGACAGCCAGTCGTTCCGCAGGCCGCCCAGGCCGATGCTCTGCAGCAGGTCGTTCAGCGCACCGCTCGACTGGAGCATGAGGCTCCACCCGGTGCCGACGATGACCTCGGAGATGACGTACGGCAGGAAGATGAGGACGCGGATGAGCCCGCGGCCGCGGATGCGCTGGTTGAGCAGCAGCGCGAGGACGATCGCGATCGGGCCCTGCACGACGAGCGAGCCGATCACGATGAACAGGTTGTGCCAGAGCACCGCCCGGAAGTCGGGGTCGGTGAAGATCACCGTGTAGTTCTGCAAGCCGACGAAGTCGACCGGGGCGCCGTAGCCCTGCCACTTGTAGAAGCCGTAGTAGGCGGCGAGTGCGACGGGCAGGATGACGAACCCGACGAACATGATCACCGCCGGACCGGCGAGGACGGCGATCTCGACCCGGGTGCGGACGTCGGTGCCCTTGCGGACCCGGCGGGCCGGGGCCGACGGCGAACCGTCGGCCCCGCCCGTGCGACGCCCCGTCCCGGCCGGCGCTTCGTTCGAGCGCGGTGCGACGGAGGTGGTCATGTGTCTCAGCCCTTCGCCGCGGCCTGGTTGACGGTCGACACGATGTCCGAGACGGACCCCTTGCCGGCGAGCAGGTTGACGACGCTGGTGTTGAGCGCGTTGCCGACGTTCTGGCCGTAGAGCGTGTCGAGGTAGTTCGAGACGAACGGGGCGTCGTTGTACGCCTTGAGCACCGTGGTCAGGTACGGCTCGGTCACGACCGACTGCGCGTCCTTGTTCGCGGGGATCGAGTTGAACGCCTTGTAGTAGTTCTCCTGCACGCTCTTCGTGGTGACGAAGTTGAGGAAGTCGGTGCAGGCCTTCTTCGGGGCCTTCGCCGAGCAGGAGAGCCCGCCCACGGCACCCATCATCGAGCCGGGCGCACCCTTGCCGCCGGAGACCTCCGGGAACGGGAAGAAGCCGAGGTCCTGCAGCGGCTTGCCGTCCGGGGTGAGCGAGGAGATCACGCCCGGGTCCCAGGCGCCCATGAGCTCCATCGCGGCCTTGTGGTTCGCGACGAGACCGGCGGAGCTGCCGGCGCCCTGCTGGGCCGAGGTGGTCAGGAAGCCGTCGTTGAAGGGCTTCGTGTCGAAGAAGGCCTTGGTGTCCTCACCGGCCTGCTTCCAGCACTTGTTGTCGAACTTCAGGTCCTGCGCGGTCTTGTTGAGCACGTTCGACGAGCAGGCCCGCAGTGCGAAGTTGTAGTACCAGTGCGCCGCCGGCCAGGCGTCCTTCGCCCCGACGGCGACCGGCTGGATGCCCTTGTCCTTGAGCTTCTGGATGTCGGCGTTCAGCTCGTCCATCGTGGTCGGCGTGCCCTCGATACCGGCCTCCTTGAAGAGGTCCTGGCTGTACCAGATGCCCTCGGGGTCGACGTTCGTCGGCATCGCCCAGGTCTTGCCGTTCAGTTCGAAGGCCTTGAACGATCCGTCGCTGATCCCGCTCTTGGCACCGGAGCCGATCGAGTCGGAGATGTCCAGCAGCTGGCCGGCGTTGACCATCGCGGCCATCTTGCCGCCGCCGCGCTGCGAGAACACGTCCGGGGCGGAGTTCGAGTTGAGGGCGGTCTGGAGCTTGCCGTCCAGGTCCTCGTTCTGGATCGCCTGGATCTTGATGGTGACGTTCGGGTTCTTCGCCTCGAAGGCCTTGACCGTGTCCTGCCAGAAGGCCTTGCCCGGCCCGGTCGTCGAGTTGTTCCAGAAGGTCATCGAGACCTTCCCGTCGCCGCTGTCGCCCCCGGCGGCGTCGCTGCCGGCCGAGCAGCCTGCGGCCACCAGTGCTGTCGCCCCGATCAGCGCGATGGCTGCCGTGGCACGGATCTTCCTCGTCATCGTGGATCTCCTGAAGTGTCGTCGTTGACAATCAGCGACATCGACTGCCGCTGCGGAGAGCGTGCCAGCTGCCATCGAGGCGTGTCAATCGATATCGATAACGTTTTCTTTACCAATTCGGGCGTCAGCTCAGCGGTACGGTGTGCACATGGACACGGCTCTCGGCATGCGTCCCGGAGCCGGCCGGGTCACCATCGCGGACGTCGCACGCGCCGCCGGAGTGTCGATCCCCACGGTGTCGAAGGTGATCAACCAACGCGACGGCGTCGCCCCCGCGACGATCCTGCGCGTGCAGGAGGTCGTCGAGCAGCTCGGCTACGAGACCTCGCTCGTCGCACGCAGCCTCCGCAGCTCGCGGACGAACGTCATCGGCATCCTCGTCACCGAGTTCGAGCCGTTCTCGACCGAGCTCCTGCGCGGGGTGTCCGGCGCCACCACCGGCACCGGGTACGAACTGCTCGCGTACGCCGGGCTCGTGACCGGTGCCGAGCAGAAGGGGTGGGAACGCCGGTCGCTCTCGCGGTTGTCCGGCACGCTCATCGACGGCGCGATCGTGGTGACCCCGAGCACGGCGCTCTCGAGTTCGTCGATCCCGGTCGTGGCGATCGACCCGCACACCGGCCCCGAGGGGCACGCCACGGTCGACTCCGACAACGAGGCCGGGGCCGTCCAGGCCGTCGAGCACCTCGTCGCGCTCGGGCACACCCGGATCGCACACCTCCGGGGTCGTCCGGACCTGGCGTCGGCACAGCTGCGCGAGGCCGGCTACCGACGCGCACTGGCGGCAGCGGGCCTGTCGGTGGACGAGTCACTGGTCCGCGACGGCGGCTACCAGGCGGACCGTTCGGCCGAGGTCGCCCGCGACCTGCTCGCCGGACCGGACCGTCCGACCGCGGTGTTCGCGGCGAACGACTCGTCGGCGGTGGGTGTGCTCCGCGCCGCAGCCGAGCTCGGACTCCACGTGCCCGGGGACCTGTCGGTGGTCGGGTTCGACGACGTGCCCCAGGCCGCGACCACCACGCCGCCGCTGACCACCGTCGCGCAGCCCTTGGTCGAGCTCGGCTCGCGGGCGGTCGAGATGCTCCTCACGATGCTGCGCGGCGAGCCGACGTCGGACCACGTCCGGCTGCCGACGACCCTGCGCGTACGCCGGAGCACCGGACCGGCGCCCGCGGACCGCTGACACGGCGCGGCGGACCGCACCGTCAGCGCCGCACCGCGCGGCGGACCGCACTGTCAGCGCCGCACCGCGACCGTCAGCGCCGCAGTGTCTGCTTCGGGTACTCCCCGAACCGCTCCGCGTACGCCGCCGAGAACCGCCCGAGGTGCGCGAACCCCCACCGACGAGCGACGTCCCCGACCGCCCCGGCGAGCGGATCGGCGTCGAGCAGCTCAGCGCGCACCCGGTCGAGGCGCACCTGCCGCAGGTACGTCAGCGGGGACACGTCGAACACCCGACGGAACGACTCCTGCACCGAGCGCACGCTCAACCCCGACGCCGCCGACAGGTCGCCGATCGTGACGGGCTCCGCGGCGTGGTCGTGGACGTACTCGACCGCCGCACGGAGACGGGCGTTGCGCGGTTGCCCGAGCACCCCGGGCAGGTCGTCGAGCTTCGGCGGGAACATGTCGAGGAAGACCTCGGCGGCGGTGACCTTGGCGGTCTGCCAGGCGACGGAGTCCGTGCCGCCGACGCGCAGCGACCGGGCGAGCGCCGTCAACGCACCCTGCCAGCGCCGCGCCGTCTCGGACCCCGGCACGTGCCGGTCGTCGAAGCGCAGCGCGTGGTCGCCGACGTCGGTGCGCGTCACGGCGACCCGGCGGACGAACGCTCGGTCGAGGTGCACGACCCGCTGGTCGTAGTCCGCGGTGCGGAAGGCGTAGTCGTGGTCCGGCGGGAAGAGTGCCGGCGCGTCGAGCGGCAGGGCGTACCGCTCACCCAGTCGTTCGATCTCGGCGGTGCCGGAGCTGATCCAGGTCACGACGTAGTCGCCACCGGCCGGCACCACCCCGGAGAGGGCGCCGCGCAGCTGCGACCGGCGGATGGTCACCTCGGCGTCGCCGATCGCCGTGTACCGGTAGTCGAACGGCGCGTCGGTCAGCCGCGCGGCCCACTGCGTGCCGCCGTAGACCGCACCGAGGTCCCGCACGGCGTCGTCCGGATGGCCGCCGGACACCTCGAACCGGACCGTCGCCGGCGTCGTGGTCTGTCCCTCGGCGAAGTCGTCGGTCAGTGGGTCGGCCATGCGCACCCCCACGGCTCGGATGTCCAGATCCCGCGGTCCCCCTCGTTATCTGGATACGCTGTCCCGGTGAGCGCGGCGTATCGTTGCGCGGAACCGATGCGCACCGAAGGGGCGACCGCGTGAGTGAGATCGACCTGACGGCCGCCATCACCCGGCTCGAAGCCGCGATGGGAGCGCTGCGGGGACGACTCCGTGAGCGGCTGGACGTCTCCGGCTCGGACCTGACCGTGCTGCAGTTCGTCGCTCGCGCCGAGGCCGCCGAACGCAAGGTGCGGGTCAAGGACCTCGCGTCGCACCTCGGCCTGAGCGGCCCGGCCGTCACCGGCACCGTCGACCGACTGGAGCGTGCCGGGCACCTGTGCCGCGTGCCGAATCCGGACGACGGCCGGAGTCGCTACATCGAGCTGACCCCCGAGACCGAGCGTGCCTACGCGACGGCGATGGACAGCACGAACGAGCATCTGCACGAGCTGTTGTCCTCCTTCACGGAACGGGAGCGGGCGAAGTACGTCCGGATCATCGACCGGGTCATCGAGGCGCTCGAGTTCGGCGCCCCGTCCCCTTGACGGCAGAGTACGGGCGCGGGCGGACGCACCTCGAACGTTTGTCCACCAAGCGCAGTTAGGTAACTTCCCTACCTATCTTGCCGGACGGACGGGCCACGCACCCGTACCGTCACGATCGGATGCCCCCGATCGGGGGTACGACCACGAGCGGGGAGGAACCATGGGCAAGTACGAATCCCAGCAGGGCGTCGACCCGGTGCGCATCGAGACGTTCCGTCGGATGCGCAAGCGGTGGAAGTACGGCGAGCTGCAGGACGGTGCCGGCCTCTACGAGGACTTCTTCACGGACACCGCCCGCGACCCGCGTCGCCGCTGACGACGGGTCGCGATCGGACCGGAGGCGCGTGGCGGGTCCGCCACGCGCCTCCCGTCCCGTTCCGGGCCCGGTTCAGCCCTTCACCGCGCCCGACGTCAGGCCGGACACGATCGACCGGCGGAACACCAGCACGAGGATGACGATCGGCACCGTCGCCGCCACGCTCGCCGCGAAGATCTGGGCGAACGGCACGGTGAACTGCGTCCCGAACAGGGCGATCCCGACCGGGATCGTCCGGAACGAGTTCTCGCTGTTGAACGTCAGCGCCATCAGGAACTCGCTCCACGATGCCGTGAACGTGAACACCCCGACCGTGAAGAGCCCCGGCTTCGCCATCGGCAGGATCACGGAGAGCACCGTGCGCCAGGCTCCGGCACCGTCGATCTCGGAGGCCTCCTCGATCGTCGAGGGGATCCCGACGAGGTAGTTCCGCATGATCCAGATCGCGAAGGGCAGGTTGAACGCCACGTACGGCACGATCAGCCCCGGGTAGGAGTTGAGCAGCCCGAGGTTCCGCTCGAGCAGGTACAGCGGGGTCAGCACGGCGATCGCCGGGAACACCGAGAGCATGAGCAACGAGGTCATGATCGCCGTCCGCCCGCGGATCCACCGCCCGGCGAGCGCGTACCCGGCGAGGAACGACAGCGCGAGCACGATCACCGTCGTCGACACCGACACGATGACGCTGTTCACCATGTACTGGCCGAGCGCGTTGTCGCGGAACGCCACCACGAAGTTGTCGAGGGTGAACGACTGCGGGAAGGCGGTCGGCGGCGACTGCCCGATCTCGGACGCCGGCTTGAGCGACGTCGACACGAGCCAGTACAGCGGCAGCGCCGTGAGCACCGCGATGACGACACCACTGACGTTGACGGTGTTGACCCACTTCCGCCAGCCCTTGCGGACGCGTTGACGGGGCATCAGGCATCCCCTCCCTTCGCCTGGTTCCGGAACGCCCGGAGGAACAGCAGACACCCCGCCGCGACGATGATCGCCGTGGACGTCGCGATCGCCGCACCGGGGCCGATGTTGATGTCCTGGAAGAGCACCTTGTAACCCATGATCGCGAGCGACTGGGTGGCGGTGCCCGGACCGCCGTTCGTCAGCACGAAGGGCAGGTCGAACACGCCGAACGCCTGCAGGATGCGGAACAGCACCGCGATCGTCAGGGTCGGGGTGAGCTGCGGGAGCACCACCCGCCAGAACGTCTGCCAGGTGCTCGCGCCGTCGAGCTCGGCCGCCTCGTAGTGGTCCTCGGAGATCTGCACGAGCCCCGCGAGCAGGATGATCGCCACGAACGGCGTCGTCTTCCAGATGTCCGCGACCATCAGCCCGGTGATCGCGGGCACCGGTTCGCCGAGGATCACCGGGGCCTCGCCGAAGAGCCCGAAGAACCAGGTCGCGACGCCGTACGTCGAGTCGTAGATGTACTTCCAGAGCTGCGCGTTCACGATCGTGACGAGCGACCACGGGATGAGCATCAGCGCCAGCATCCAGCCCCGGGTCGCCCCGAGCCGCTCGAGCACGAGGGCCACGAGCATGCCGAGCACGAGCTCGACGAACACCGTCACGACCGTGTACAGCACGGTGAACCCGAGCGCCCGGTACCAGTCCGCGCTCTGCAGCAGGGCCGCGTAGTTGCCGAGGCCGAACGACCGGATCGTGAACCCCTCGTAGCCGACCTCGACGTCCGCGAAGCTCAGGACGATCGAGTAGACCACCGGGAAGATCGTCACCGCTGCGACGACGAGGAGCGCCGGGGCCGCGAAGCCCCACGCGCCCCGCGCACGGATGCGGTCGAGACGCGACCGCCCGCTGAGGCGGGGCGGCGGGTCGAGGCGACCCGCGCCTCCTGGACGGGTCGACGACCGCGTCGCGGTGCCGGCGCTCACAGTGCCTCACCCTTCAGGGCCAGCGCGATGGCCGACGCCATCGTGCTCGTGCCGCCGTCGACGGACGCCTGGCCGCCGAGGATGCTGTTGCCGTTCTGGTAGACGCCCTGCGAGACCTTCGGGTAGTAGGCCGTCGACGTCGGACGGGGCACGAGCGTGATGCCCGCGGCGGTGTCGTACGTCGGGCGCTGCTGGCGCTTCGCGTCCTGACTCGTGAGCGACTCGCTGCGGGCCGGCAGGACCCCGCCCTCGCGGGTGAGGAACTGCTGCGCCGTCTCGCTCGACATCCAGCTCGCGAACGTCAGCGCCGCGGCGGGCTGCTGCGTGTGCGGGTTGATGTAGTTGCCCCACCCGCCGATGGTCGAGTGGTGCTCGTCCTGCCCGTCGAAGGTCGGCCGCGCGGCGAGTCCGACCTTGCCGGCGACCTGGCTGTCCGGCCCGTTCGCGATGCCCCACGCGTACGACCAGTTGCGGAGGAACGCCGCTCGGCCGCCCGAGAACGCGTCGTTCGTGTCCTGCTCCTGGTACGTCAGGGTGGCGCGTGGGCTGGCGCCGTCGGCGATCAGGGACCGCATGAACTCGAACGCGCGCTTCGTCTCCGAGCTCGTGGTCTCGGGTCTCGTCAGGTCGTCGTTGAGCAGCGAGCCGCCGGCGTCCGCGACGAACTCGGTGACGTTGCAGGTGAGTCCCTCGTACACGTCGCCCTGGAACGCGAACCCGTAGCTGACGTCGCCGGTGTCGACGAGCTTCGCCGCCGTCTCGCGGACTTCCTCCCACGACCCCGGGACCTGCAGGGAGTGCTTGGCGAGGAGGTCCTTCCGGTACAGGAAGAACGACTCGTCGATGTAGAGCGGGAACATGTAGTACGTGCCGTCGACGCTCGCGGCCTGCCGGAGCCCCTCGGGGAACTGGTCGAAGAAGTCCGCGCCGACGAGCTCGTTCACCGGGGTCGCGAGCTTGTTCTTCGCGAACTGCCCCGGCCACGCGACGTCCCCGAGGTAGACGTCCGGGGTGCTGCTGCCCGCGGCGATCTGGGTCGTCAGGCTGGTGCGGTTCGTGTCGGTGTCGCTCGGGGCGCTCACGATGCGCACCCGGATGTTCGGGTGCTCCTTCTGGAACTCGGCGATGAGCCGGCGCCGCAGGTCGCCGCCGTCCTTCGAGGCCACCTGCCCCGCCCACCAGCTGATCGTGACGTCACCTTCGGGAGGGTCGGTCGGCCACTCCTGGACCGTGGTGCGCTCGGGTCGGGTGGAGCAGCCGGCGAGCAGCAGCACCCCCGCTCCCCCGAGCAGGAACATCCTGCGGTCGATCGCCATCCCGTCCTCCTCGACGTCCCCTGGTGCGAACCTGTACGTCCACACAACCAACGCACCCTGGGTGCCCGGTGGGTGCGGCGGACGGGAGGCGCGGTGCGGGGCCGACCCGCGCCTCCCGTCCGTCGGGTGGTCGCGTCCGCGCGGCGACGCGACCCTTCGCGCTGGGCGACTGTTCACGGGTTCCGCCGCGCGTGAACTGTCGCCCAGCGCGAAACCCCACCCGCCGGGCGGCGGGCCGCGCCGGTCAGGCGGGCGCGGGCGCCGTCGACTCGGCCGTGCGGAGGGTACACGGCAGCAGGAAGTGCGGCAGCTCGTCGGACTTCCCGTCGAGCTGGTCGATGAGCGCGTCCGCCGCACGGGTCCCGAGCTCGCGCCCCGGAGCCACCATCGTCGACAGCCGCGGGTAGTGCTGGTCGGCGTTGGCCTCGGACGAGGCGATGCTGAGCACCGAGACGTCCTCCGGTACCCGGCGCCCGGCCGCGTACAGGCCGACGAGCAGCCCGGCGGAGGAGTCGTCCTTCATCACGAGCACGGCGGTCACGCCGGGGTCGAGCGCGAGCATCTCGCTCGCCGCGGCACGTCCGCCGTCGCTCCCCGGACCCGCGGTGACCACGGTGCCGCCGAGTCCCCGCGCGGCCGTCACCTGCCGGAAGGTGGCCTCGGCGCGGAGGTGCGGCGCGTAGCCGGCCATCGGCGTGCCCTCGAGGTCCTCGAGCACGAGCGCGAACCGCCGGTGCCCGAGCGACTCCAGGTGGTCGATGCTCGACTCGATCGTGGTCTCGAAGTCGATGTCGACGAACGGCAGACCACTGCTGTCCCGGGTGCGGCCGATGAGCGTGAACGGGACGTCGAGCGCGGTGAGGACGGCGACGCGGGGGTCGTCCATCCGCACCTCCATGAGGATCACACCGTCGACGAGCCCCCCGGAGACGAGGTCGTCGAGGTCGTCGCCGGCGGGGTCGACCGGCCAGAGCACGAGGTGGTACCCGCGCTCGGACGCCCGCTCGGCAGCGCTCATGAAGAACTGCGAGGTGGTCGGGCTGAAGCGGTTGCCGGTGGTCGGGAACAGCAGCGCGATGATCCGGGTGCGGCGGCTCGCGAGCGCCCGTGCGACGACGTTGCCGCGGAACTTCAGCTCGCGCATCGCCGCCTGCACGCGGGCGGTCGTCGCGGGGGTGACGTACTTCGTGCCGTTCACGACGAAGGACACGGTGGCGATCGACACACCCGCCCGATCGGCGACCTGCTGCATCGTGGCCATGCCGCTCAGCCTACCGTCCGGGATGCGAAAAAAGCGCTTTACAGGTGAAGCGCTTTTCTGTTAGCTTCTCGCCCCAAGGAACACAGCGACGATGACGTCAGCGGATTCGTGGTTGCGCGCCTGCCCCCTGCATCCGTCAAGAGAAGAGCTCTGCAATGAAGCAAAGATTCCCCTCCCCGTCGCGCCGGACCCGCGCCCTCGTCGGCGCGGTCGCCGTGCTCGCCACGATCCCCCTGGTCCTCACCGGGTGCTCCGGTTCCGGATCGGCCTCGTCCGGTGGCAGCAAGGCCCTGACGATCGAGGACTACTACGACGCGACCTACAACCCCGTGTACAAGCAGTGCGCGAAGGAGGTCGACGCGACGGTCACGATCAACCACGTCGCCGGTGCCGGTCTGATCTCGAAGGTGCTGCAGCAGGCATCCTCGCGGACCCTGCCCGACGTGCTCATGCTCGACAACCCCGACGTGCAGCAGATCGCGGCCTCCGGGGCACTCTCCGACCTCAGCGACTACGGCCTCAGCGCCGAGGGCGACGTCCCCGGCGTGAAGGCGGCGAGCACCTACAAGGGCAAGCTCTACGGCCTGCAGTCGAACACGAACTCCATCGCGCTCTACTACAACAAGAAGCTGCTGGCGGACGCCGGTGTGCAGCCGCCCAAGACCTGGGACGAGCTGAAGGCCGCCGCGAAGAAGCTCACCTCCGGGTCCACGTACGGCTTCGCGATGAGCAACATCAACACCTACGAGGGCACCTGGCAGTTCCTGCCGTTCTTCTGGTCGAACGGCGGTGACGAGAAGGACATCGCGACGCCCGAGGCCGCGCAGGCCCTGCAGCTCGTCGAGGACCTGCAGAACGACGGCTCGATGTCGAAGAGCTCGATCAACTGGGCCCAGGCCGACGTGAACAGCCAGTTCCTCGCCGGCAAGGCCGCGATGATGATCAACGGCCCGTGGCAGCTGCCGGCCCTGAACGCGAAGAAGGGCCTCGAGTTCGACAGCGTGCCGATCCCGACCCGCACCGGTTCGGAGACCGTCGCACCGCTCGGCGGCGAGGCGTTCACCGTCCCGCAGACCGGCGACAAGGACAAGATGCAGCTCGCCGCCAAGTTCGTCGGCTGCCTCCACTCGGAGAAGACGCAGAAGGCCCTCGCCGAGGTGAGCGGCAACGTGCCGACGAACCTCGAGGCCGGCGCCGCATGGGCGTCCGACCACCCGCAGGTGGCCTCGTTCGTCACGACCGTGAAGACCGCCCGGGCCCGCACCGGTGAGCTCGGACCGGACTGGCCCAAGGCCGCGACGAAGATCTACACCGCCGTCCAGCTCGCCCTGACGGGCAAGGCCGACCCCGAGGCAGCGCTCAAGCAGGCGCAGTCCCAGAGCCAGTAGTGCACGAGGGAGCCGGCCACCCGGCCGGCTCCCTCCCCACCCTCGGAAGGAGCGGTTCCGGCATGAGCGCCACGACACAGACCCGACCACGGACCCAGGCGTCCGTCCCACCACCACGACCCGGCCAGCGCCGCGCACGCATGCGGATCGGGATCACCCGATGGCTCTTCGTCATCCCGGCCGCACTCTTCGTGGCCGTGTTCTTCGGCTACCCGGTCGTGAAGAACATCATCATGTCCTTCCAGGACTACACGACCAAGACCTTCTTCACGGGCGAGGCCCCGTGGGTCGGGCTCGGCAACTACATCCAGGTGTTCCAGAGCTCGGTCTTCGCGACGAGCGTCGTGAACACCGCGCTGTTCACCGCCGGCTCGATCATCCTGCAGTTCGTGATCGGCCTCGCCCTCGCACTGTTCTTCCGGCGGCACTTCCCGCTGTCGGGGTTCCTGCGCGGGCTGCTCCTCCTGCCGTGGCTGCTCCCGCTGATCGCGTCCAGCGCGGTCTGGAAGTGGCTCCTCGACCAGGACAGCGGCGCGCTCAACCAGCTCCTCGGCGTGGTCGGCATCGCCCCGGTGCCGTGGCTGGTCAGCCCGAGCCTCGCCCTCATCGCCGTCATCGGTGTGAACGTCTGGCTCGGCATCCCCTTCAACACGACGATCCTCTACAGCGGGCTGCAGTCCGTGCCGCCGGAGCTGTACGAGGCCGGCGCGCTCGACGGCGCCACCGGCTTCAAGGCGTTCTGGTACATCACCTGGCCGAGCATCCGGAGCGTGGTGAGCGTCGTGATCGTGCTCGGGGTCGTCTACACGCTGAAGGTCGTGGACATCATCCTCGGCCTCACCGGTGGCGGCCCGGCGAACTCCACGCAGACCCTGGCCACGAACGCCTACCACCAGTCCTTCATCAACTTCCAGTTCGGCATCGGAGCCGCCGTGAGCAACGTGCTCATCGTCGTCTCGTTCGTCTTCGCGATGGTCTACATCGCGATCTCCAGGAAGGCGGTCGACGAATGAGCGTCGGACTCGCGAACCAGACCGTCACCGCCACCAGGGCGATCACCACGAAGCGCAGCGCACGGGTCCCCGGACCGAAGCGCGGCGTCAAGGGCATCCCGCTCACGATCCTCGGCTGCGTGTTCCTCGCGATCATGGTGTTCCCCGTCTACTGGATGGTGAACACGAGCCTGCAGGCCACGTCCGGGGCCGCCACCGCGACCTGGTTCCCGTTCTCCCCCACCTTCCGCGGGTACGAGACGGCGTTCGCCCAGCAGGGGCAGAACTTCCTGTCGAGCATGATCATCGGCCTCGGCACCGTCGTGCTCACCCTGGCGATCGCGACCCCGGCCGCCTACGGGCTGGCTCGGTTCAAGATGCGCGGCACCCGGGTGTTCCTGCTCGTGCTGCTCATCACGCAGATGATCCCGGCGATCGTCATCGCGAACGCGCTCTACACGCTGTTCAACAACGTCGGGCTGCTGAACAGCTACATCGGGCTGATCCTGGCCGACAGCGCCGTCCAGGTGCCGTTCGCCGTGCTGCTCATGCGTGCGTTCATGGAGTCGATCCCGCCGAGCCTGGTCGAGGCCGCGCTCGTCGACGGGGCGAACGACTTCCGGGCGTTCATCTCGATCGTCCTGCCCATCAGCCGGAACGCCATCGTCACGGCGGCGCTGTTCACGTTCCTCGGCGCCTGGGGTGACTTCCTCATCGCGCTCACCCTGACGTCGACGACCGCGGTCCGGCCGATCACGCTCGGCATCTACAACTACATCGGTTCGAACGTCACCGACTGGGGGCCCGTCATGGCGACGTCGGTCCTCGCGTCGCTGCCGGCGGCCGTGCTGCTCATCGTCGCCCAGCGGTACATCTCCGCCGGCGCACTCGGCGGCGCCGTCAAGTGACGGCAGCCCACGCCGGGCGGCCGGCGACGACCACGAACCCCAGCCAGAAAGGCACACCATGACCACCACCCCGCTGCGCATCACCGTCTGGGGCGAGAACGTCCACGAGCAGGTCGAGCAGCACGTCGCCGAGCGGTACCCCGACGGCATGCACGGCGCCATCGCCGACGGCATCCGCGAGAACCTCCCGGACGCCGTCGTCCGCACCGCCACGATGCAGGAGCCCGAGCACGGCCTCACCGACGAGGTCCTCGCCCAGACCGACGTCCTCACCTGGTGGGGCCACGCCGCGCACCAGGACGTGGACGACGCCGTCGTCGACCGCGTGCACAAGCACGTCCTGTCCGGCATGGGCCTCGTCGTGCTGCACTCCGGCCACTGGTCGAAGATCTTCGGGAAGCTGATGGGCACGACCTGCACGCTCCGGTGGCGCAGCGAGCACGACCAGGAGCTCGTCTGGACCGTGAACCCGCAGCACCCCATCACGCGCGGCGTCCCGAACCCGATCGTCATCCCCGAGCAGGAGATGTACGGCGAGTACTTCGACGTCCCGACCCCCGACGAGCTCGTGTTCATCTCGGGCTTCACCGGCGGCGAGGTGTTCCGGAGCGGCATGACCTACCGCCGGGGCCTCGGGAAGATCTTCTACTTCTCCCCCGGCGACCAGGACTTCCCCGTGTACCACCACAAGGACGTCCGACGCGTGATCGCGAACGCCACCGAGTGGGCGCGGCCGGAGCGTGAGCGGGAGATCCCGACGCTGCGCCGGTACGACCTCGGCGAGTACTTCGACGGCCAGCACTACCGCGGCCCGTTCGACGACGCACCGGTCGAGGAGCACGAAGGGGCACAGGTATGACCCTCCGCGTCGTGCAGGTCGGCGCCGGCGGCATGGGCCGCGCCTGGCTCGCCACCGTCGCGGCCGACCCGGACGTCGAGCTGGTCGGCATCGTCGACCTCGACCTCGACGCCGCCCGGGCCGGAGCCGCGGTCGCCGGCGACCCGACGATCCCCGTCGGCACCGACCTCACCGCCCTCGCCACCGAGACCGGTGCCGAGGCCGTCCTCGACATCACCGTCCCGGTCGCGCACCACCCCGTCACGCTCGAGGCCCTCCGCGCCGGACTCCCCGTCCTGGGCGAGAAGCCCGCGGCGCAGACGGTCGCCGAGGCACTGTCGCTCGCGGCCGCCGCCGAGGCCACCGGCAAGCTGTTCATGGTGTCGCAGTCCCGGCGGTACAACGACCACCTCGTCGCCTTCCGGCAGCACGTCCGTGGGCTCGGGGGCGTCGGCGGGCTGAGCACGCGCTTCGCCAAGGCCCCGCACTTCGGCGGCTTCCGCGAGGAGATGGACGACGTCCTCCTGCTCGACATGGCGATCCACGCGTTCGACTCCGCGCGCTACGTGCTCGAGCGGGACCCGGTGTCGGTGTACTGCGAGTCGTGGAACCCGTCGTGGTCCTGGTACCGGGGCGACGCCGCGGCCGCCGCGGTCTTCACGTTCGAGGACGACGTCCGCTACGTGTACGACGGCTCGTGGTGCGCACCGGGTGCCGAGACCTCGTGGAACGGCGACTGGCGCGCCTCCGGACCCGCGGGCACGGCGCTGTGGGACGGCGACCACGACCCGTGGAGCGACCTCGACGGCACGCCGGGTGCACCGGACGCGGCCCCGAGCGTCGGCAACGAGATCGCCGGTGCCCTCGCGTCCTTCGTCCGTGCGGTCCGCTCCGGCGAGCGCCCCGACGGCGAGGTGCACGGCAACGTGATGAGCCTCACGATGGTGGACGCGGCGATCGCGTCCGCCCGCACCGGGCGGCGCATCGTCATCGACGAGGTCCTCGAGCAGGCCCACGCCACGGCGCTCGAGGTCGAGCAGGACGAAGCCATCCGCGAGCGGCTCGCGTCGTGGGGGTCGGTGCGCAGCGCGCTCGCGACGGGGTCGCCGGACACGGCCGCGCTCGGCTGAGCGACGCCGGCGGTCCAGGAGGCGCGGTGCGGGTCGGACCCGCACCGCGCCTCCCGTCTGCCATCCGTATGTATGCAAACACTTGCCATATCAGTTGGTCACTGGAAAGATCTTGCCGGTCAGTCGATCCCGACTGGCACGGATCAGCCCCAGGAGCCGCCTTGACCGACACCAACCCGCCCGCGCGGACACGCGCCCGCCTCCGCCGAGCCGCGACCATCGCCGCCGGCGGCGGCATCGTCGTGAGCACCCTCGTCATCGCCCCCGCGGCGATCGCCGACCCGGTCGACCACCTCCGGGCCGACACCTGGACCGTCGACGGCCAACGCGCGACGACCACCCTGCCCGGGGACCTCGCCGGCCTCGGCGACGTCGTCGCCGTCAACCAGGACCCCGCACAGGCCGTGTCGGTCGCCGGAGCAGGGTCGCTCGCGACGACGGTCGGCTCGCTGCAGCTCCGGCCCACCGCCGCTGCCGTGGGTGCGGCTGCGAACTGCCTCTCCGGCGCTCCGGACCGCACGCCGGTCACGTGTGCGACGTACGGCAGCGACATCACGTTCCCGGCCCCGGTCGTCGACCCGGTGCTCCGACTCTCGGCGTCGGGCGGGGCGAACAGCTCCACCGCCGGCCGGTGCACGTTCGACTGGTACGACGTCGCCGTCTCCGGGATCGACGGCGCACCGACCGACGCCGCTCGGCTCAGCCTGCTGACCTCGCCGAACGGCTGGACGCTCGAGGGCGACACCATCACCCGGCCCGCACAGTCCGCCGCGTCCGCCTGCGACCCGCCGATCGGCGGCGCGATGTACCTGCAGGTGCACGGGGTCGTCCAGTCCCTGCACCTCGACAACGCGTTCCGGGCGATGGTGAACTACGGCGGTCCGACCAACGCGCTGTCGACCTTCCAGGGCGTCGCCGTGCAGGTCCTGCTGCCGACGACCGACCTCGTCGCCGAGGCGTCCGCCCCGGCGCTCCTGCCCGCGGCGGGGACCGCCGAGTGGACGTTCTCGGTGCGCAACGACGGCGCGAACGTCTCGCACGGGTACGTGCTGACGGCCGAACTCCCGGCCGGCGTCACGGACATCGTCGCGCCCGACGGGTGCACCGTCGCCGGGACCACGGTCACCTGCACGGTCGCACCTGCGGGTTCGACCCTCGCCCCCAGCGGCACCGTGCCGACGTTCGCGGCGCTGACCACGCCGAACGGCACCGCCGACGCCGTGCTCGCCGCCGGCGCATCGGCCCAGCCGATCGTGGTGCGCGCGACGACCCCGTCCGACCGCGACGCCGACCTCACCGCGACCGCGCTCGTCTCCGGAGCCGACCTGGACACGGCACCCGCGTCGAACTCCACCACGGTGACCTCCGCGGCGCAGCGCCCGTCGCTCGCGATGACGAAGCACGCCGATCGTGCGTCGGTGACCGGCGCCGGGCAGACCCTCGTCTACTCGTTCGACGTCGAGAACACCGGCGACGCGGCACTGTCCGGCCTCACGATCGACGAGGGCCGCTTCTCGGGCACGGGCCTGCTCGGACCCGTCCGGTGCGCGGCGACCGACCTGCGGCCGGCCGAGACCACCTCGTGCTCGGTCCGCTACACCGCCACGACCGAGGACGCGGCGACGCCCGCGATCACCAACGAGGCCACGGCGAGCGCCCTCCCCGCGGGTGAGCCGCAGCGGGTGTCGTCGGCGGCCTCGTCGGTGTCCGTGCCGGTGACCGTCGCCACCGTGCCGGGCGACGTGACCGGCGAAGCCGACGGCGGACAGTCGTCCGGCTCGGGCCGACCGGGTGACAGCAGCGCGACACCGGGTGTCGTCGTGGGGTCCACGGACGCCGCGCAGCCCGGTGCCGACCGCTCCCCGGACGCGGCGGACGGGCGCGACACCGGCTCGGACGTCGGCGCGCTCGCCTACACCGGCGCGGAGCTGCTGCCGCTCGCCGTCGGGAGCGCGCTCGTCCTCGTCGCGGGACTCGGCATCTGGACGGCGGCGCGTCGGCGACGCGCCTGATCCGGCCGCCGGGTCGCGCCGTGTGACGCGATCCGGTCCAGGAGGCGCGGTGCGGGTCTCGACGCCGCCGTCGCGTCGGGCGCGGTGCGGGTCGGACCCGCACCGCGCCTCCCGTGCGCGTACAGTCCCACGCAACACGTGGCTGGCGGGCGATCGGGGAACGCGATGCGACAGATCATCGGGACGACACTCATCGTGGCGCTGGCAACGGCCGCGCTGATCGGTGTGGCGCCGCCGGCGCACGCGGCCGGGTCGGGGACGATCGCCGTGCAGCTCGCGACGCCGGACGGCACCCCGATCCGGCTGGCGGACGTCGAACTCGCGGCGATCGGCACCGACGCCGTCGTCGGGACCGCCACCACCGACGACGACGGCACCGCGACGTTCGCCGGCATCCCCGCCCCGGACACCGTGACGGTGACCACACGGCAACTCCCGCCGCACGGAACGGACACCTACGCACCCGGACTCCGTTCGGACATCGCGGTCCGTGGTGGCACGACGGTCGCGGTGACCGTGCCGCTCGTCCGTGGCGCCACCGTGCAGGGTGGGGTGGTCGGCCCCTCGGGTCCCGCTGCGGGACGGCTGATGTACGCGTGGAACGAGGACACCTCGCAGGTGTTCCGGACGACCTCGGACAGCGCGGGACGGTACCGGTTCCTCGGGTTGAGCACCGGTCAGTACCGCATCGAGGCGTACGCCAGCGGCACGGCGTCGCCCGCCGTGTGGAAGACGCGGGTGTACCAGCAGCGGGGGACGCTCCTGGCGTCGCAGGTGACGTTGTCGCAGCACTACGCGCACAGCGACTACGACCTGGCCGTCTTCGCGAACACGGCGTCCCGCACCCCGTCGCCGCAGCTCAGTGGCGCGAGCGTCGTGGTGACGGAGGCGACGAGCGGAGCGTCGTTCTCGACCCGGTTCTCGACGCTGCTCGACGACGAGCAGACGGCCCAGTTCCAGATCCCCTCCGGGCAGTACGTGGTCGAGCTCCGGACGACGGCGACGACCACGACGCCGGTGGGTTCCCTGTGGCTCGGCCGTCCGGGAGGCGTGTACCGGTACGTGACCAACCGGGCGCAGGCCGTCCCGGTGAAGGTCGTGTTCGGCGGGTTCAACGGGTGGGGTGGAACGGTGGAGGCAGCGTCGCGCTGACCGGCGACGTTCGTCAGCCGGACGCGCTCGCGGACGACGCGATGGCGATCAGGTCGGACACCACCTCGTGCAGCGGTCGAGCCGCGTCGAGTTCGTGCGTGCATCCGGCGCGGAGGAGCGGCTCCACCTCGACGAGATCCGCCTCGATCATGCGGCGCTCGAGCGCGGTCTTCCCGTAGGGGTTCGTCGTACGGCGCGCGACCCGATCGAGCATCACCTCGAGCGGAGCGCTCAGGAGCACGATCGCATCGAACCGATCGTAGAACTCGGACTGGTTCCGGACGCACCCCTGGACGAAGAGCGAGCGGTCGTCCACCGCGTCCAGGAGCCCGGAGATCTTCGCCTCGACCCACATCCACTCGCCCTGGTGCGCTTCGTCGGGTGGATCCGGCAGCGTCCGGTACTCGCGCCACCCGGGATCATCGGTGTCCACGACCCGGTAGCCGTGCAACGCGAGCTCGCTCAGCGCGGACGACTTCCCGGTTCCCGACATCCCGGTGATCAGCACCTTCGACACAGCACCACACTAGGACCACGGTCGAGCACTGACGGCTGCGCCCTTGCTCGCGGTGTCTCGGTCTGCCAGCGTTGGGACATGGGCGACGACGTGACCACGCTGCGTCGGGTGCCGGGCTTCCTCCCCTACTGGTCGGCCGCGACCGTCTCGTCGTTCGGGTCAGCCGTGAGCGCGGTCGCCGTGCCGGTCCTCGTGGTGACGGTGCTGCACGCCAGTCCGTTCGAGCTCGGACTGGTGAACGCTGCCCAGTTCCTCCCGTACGCCGTGTTCGGTCTGGTCGTCGGCGCCTACGTCGACCGCTTCCGGCGGACGCCGCTGCTGATCTGGGCGAGCATCGGTCGCGGCGTGAGCCTCGGTGCGATCCCGGTGCTGTGGTTCACCGGGCTCCTGAACCTGTGGGCGACTGCGGCGGTGCTGTTCCTGTTCGGCATCCTGTCCGTCGTGGGGTTCGCGGCAACGCAGTCGCTCCTCCCCAGGATCGTGCCGCGCCCGCTCCTCCTGGCGGCGAACGCGCGGGTGGACCAGAGCGATGCGGCGGCGCAGACGGCGGGCCCAGCGCTCGGCGGGGTCCTGGTCAGCATCGTGACGGCGCCGGTCGCGATCGCGCTCGACGCGGTGAGCTACTTCGTCGACGCGTTCCTCGTCGCCCGGGTCCGCGTCGTCGAGCACCAGCCGGCACGGCCGGCCAGGACGAGCCTGCGGAGTGACATCGTGGACGGTCTGCGCTGGACGTACGGCAACGCAGTACTCAGACCGCTGGCCCTGTCCACCCACGTCTGGTTCCTCGCCAACGCCGCTGGCCTGACGGTGTTCGCGACCCTCGCCCTCCGCACGCTCGCGCTCCCCGCAGCGCTGTACGGGGCCGTCATCGCCGTCAGTGGGATCGCGATGCTCGTCGGCGCGACCGCTGCGACACGCCTCGGCACCCGGTTCGGTGCCGGCCGGACGATCATCGCCGCACGAGCCGCCTACCCGATCGCCTGGGCGGCCATCACGCTCGTGACGCTCGGTACCGGCGGCGCAGCACGGCCGACGACGGTCGTGGTCCTGTTCGTCGCCTTCGCCGTGCACGGTGCCGCAGCAGGCTGCGAGAACGCGAACGAGATGGTCCTCCGCCAGACCGTGACACCGGACGCCCTCCTCGGGCGTGTGAACGGCACGATGCGCAGCTCGAACCGGACGCTCGCAGCGGTGGGAGCAGTGAGCGGGGGTGCCCTCGTGACCCTGACCGGGGACGGCTTCGCGCTGCTCGCCGTGACGGTCGTGTTCGCGGCCGCCGTCGTCGTCGCTGCGTGGTCACCACTGCCCAGCGCCACCGTTCGCTAGGAAGGTTCCACCCGACACAGGGGTGGTCACCCCGGCCAGGACTCCCACGACCACGACCCGTCCGCGCGCCGGTGGTAGGCGAGCCGGTTGCTCGCCGCGTCCGTCGCCCCGCGCCAGAACACCATCCGCACCGGTGTGAGTGCGAACCCCGCCCACGTGCTCGGCGGCTCGAGGTCCGTGCCGGCCCGTTCGCGGCCGAACGCCGCCCAGGCCTCGCGGCGCCGGGCCGGTGCGTCCGCAGCGGACGCGTGGTCGTTGACCCACGCGAGCACCTGCAGGTACCGCGTCCTGGCCGCGTAGGCCGCACGGGCCTCGTGGTCGGAGACGGGCGCCACGTCACCGACCACGACGAGCTGTCGCGCGGCCTCGGGCCAGTGCAGGGTCACCGCGGCACGGGGCACCGCCGCGAGCTCGGCGGCCTTGCGGCTGCGCGAGTCGGTGTCGAAGTGCAGGCGCTCCCCGTCGAACAGGGAGAGCAGGACCGTCCGGGCGTCGGGGTAGCCGTCGAGTCCGACGGTGGAGAGGGTCATGGTCGGACCCGGGGCGTCCGCCGCGGCGGGGAGCCACGATGCCGCGAGGGCCAACGGGTCCGTCGGCACGGACGCCTCGTCGACCCCTCGCGGCACGGTCACGAGACCGCAGCGTCGGCGGGGCGGGCCACTGCCGGACGGCTCACCGCCGGGTCGAACCGTGCGATCTCGTGCAGCGACGCCACGGCCTCGGCGACGGAGTGCTCCCAGAGGACGGCACCGTACGACGCCGTCGCCCGGCTGGCGTCGCCGACGACCCCGGGGGTCCCGAAGTCGTCGGACAACCACCCGAACGACACCGGGCCGCCGTTGAAGGCGATCTTCTCGAAGCCGGCGATGTGCTCCGGCACCCATCGCTCCGCGAGCGACATGTCGACCAGGTCCGGGCGCAGGTGCAGGATCATCGACGTCTCCGCCGCGCCGCCGTGGATCCCCAGCCCGAGCTCGTCCGCGTCCTCGCCGTCCGGGCCGGGGACGCGCGCGAGGGTCGGCATGAGGAAGGTCTTCAACCCGTAGCGCTTCCGGATCTCACGCAGGGCGACCTGCAGCAGGGCGACGTTGCCGCCGTGCCCGTTGGCGAACACCAGGGTGCCGGCACCGGTGAGGGCGACCGCGCGGCCGATCTGCACGGCGGTGTCGAACATCGTGTCGCTGTCGAGCCACACCGTGCCGGGCGCCCAGCTGTGCTCGTCGGACTTCGTGAACGACAGCGTTGGGAGCTGCCAGACGTCCAGTCCCTCGGCAGCGGCCTGCTCGACCGCCGCCCCACCGATGTGCTCGGCGAGCAGGTGGTCGGTCAGGAGCGGCAGGTGCGGGCCGTGGTGCTCGACGGCGCCGGTGGGCTGCACGACGATCGTGTCCGGCCCGAAGCCCGCAGCGACGGCAGGACCGGACAGTTCCGCGAGCCGACGCGAGCGGACCGTGCCGATGCCGGCGCTCACTTGCCGAACCCCGGGACGACGGGCTGCGCGGACGCGGTGGAGCCACCGCTGACCACGAGCGACGGGTCGATGACGTGCCCGGGGTTGAGCAGCCCCGCGGGGTCGGTGCGCTGCTTCAGCGCCACGAGCTCCTCGACGCCGTGGTCGACGTAGTACTGGTGCGGGCTGTGCACCCGGACGCCGAGTCCGCGGAGCACCGGGTAGCCGGCGTAGACGTCCTCGGCCCCGGTGTACGGCGCGGTGAGCATCCCGATCGGTCCGACGTGCGCGGCCTCGATGTGGAGCATGCCGCCGGGGTAGACGGCCTCGACCTCGGCGATCCGGTCGATGAGCGCCTCACCGCCGACCTCGACGTGGAAGTACTCGGTGTCGCTCGTGTTCCGCTTCAGCCACCAGATCGGGTGGTTGTACGACAGCATCGACACCTTCGTGGTCTGCTGCAGGCCCTCGCGGACGTCCAGGACCTCACCGCCGGCGGCCTCGATGCGTGCCCGCGCATCGTCGACCACGACGTCGTCGATGATCGCTCGCAGGCTCGCCCGGTCGTCCGGGATGGCCAGGTCGGACGGCAGCGTCGCGGCGATCTCGGCGCGGTCGGCGCTCACGAGCCGCGGCACCGGGTCGAGGCCGCGCAGCGTGCGGACGGCGACGAGCGCGTCCTCGAAGGTGGGGAACGCCGCGTAGACGGCTCGCCACTCCTGCAGCGGCTCGAGCCGGACGGTGGCGCGGGCGATGACGCCGGCGGTGCCGTAGGTGTGCACGAACGGCTGCGCCTCGTCGCCCTCGACGTGCAGCAGCTCGTCGGCGCCGGGGAGCGCGACGTCGAGCGCCGTGACGAAGCCCTGCCAGTTCGACCCGTGCGCGATCGACCCGGTGCCGCCGGAACCGCCGGACAGGAAGCCGCCGATGGTCGACTGCGCGGTGGACGGGTACATCCAGAGCTGCTGGCCCGTGGCGGCGGCCGCCTGCTCCAGGGCGACCATGGACGCGCCGGCCTCGGCGGTGATCCAGCCGTCGCCGACCTCGACGACGGCGCGTGCCCGCGACGTGTCGAGGACCAGGCCGCCGTGCAGCGGGATGCCCTGGCCGTAGTTGCCGGTGCCCTTCCCGCGGGTGGTGACGGGGACGCCGTGCCGGACCGCGGCCTGCAGGGTGGCGGCGATGTCGTCGGCGCTGGCCGGCGACGCGACGAGGTCGGCGAGGCCGAGGGGCAGCTGCTCGCTGAGGATGGGACTCATGGTGGCCTCGTCGACGGAGGCGCGGGCCCGCGTGCGCTCGTCGGCGCTCACGCCGCGCTCACCGAGCAGTGCGACGAGCTCGGCGCGCAGCGCCTCGACGGAGGTGGGGGTGACGGTGGTCATGCTCACTCCTGGTGGGTGGGTGGTGCGGGGACGACGGACGGGAGGCGCGGGGCGGCGTGGCACCGCGCCTCCCGTCCGCTTGTTGGTCGGCTCCCGTTCGACGGGAGCCGACCGGTGTCAGGAACCCAGACCGATGGACTTGTCGAGGAACTCGTTCGTGTACAGGTCGGAGGGCTTCAGGCCGCTCTTGACGTCACCGGTGCCGGCGAAGACGGGCGTCGCCTTGGCGATGAAGTCCTGCATGCGCTGTTCGTCCATCGACCCGATGTAGCCGTCGGTGTCCTTCGCGAGACCGAGCTTCACCATCTGGGCCGCGGCGAACGCGCCGACCTTCGAGTCGTAGGTCCAGCCGTTGTTGTACTGCTGCACGAGCTTCGTGATGAGGTCGTTCGTGGCGCCCGGGGACTTCAGGTAGTCCACGTCGGCCTGCTGCATGACCGGCACGAGCTTCTGCAGGCACGGCTCGAGCTTCTTCAGGTCACCGGTACGGACCGACATCGCCTCGGGGTAGGGGTTCCACCCCGTGCTCGAGACGAGCGCGTAGTCCACCTTCTTGCCCCAGGCCGCGACCTGGTTCTGGTAGATGTACGGCTCGGCGGTCGCGAAGCCCTGCTGGGCGTCCTTGCCGCCTGCGGACACGAACTTCGACGGCGTGCCGTCGTAGCTGCCGTCGAGCACCTTCTTCGGCAGGATCCCGGACTGCTCCAGGTAGGTCATGTACGCGGCACCGTTGAAGTAGCGGACGACGCCGCCGTCCTTCTCGAGGGCCTTGCCGAGGCCCTTGATGCTGTCGACCTCCGGGTACGTCTTCGGGTCCCACATGATCGACATCGGGGACTGGTCGTTCTCGGCGAACACCGCCGTGGTGGGCAGGTTGCCGGAGAACTGCACCTGCTCGTCCGTGGACATGTACCCGAGGGTGATGTCCTTGTCCTGGTACATCTGCGACGCGACCTTGGTGTAGCCGATCGCCGGGCCGCCGGCACGGATCTCGAGCTTGACGCCGGTGCTCTTGCCGTTGGCGTAGAGGTCGCCGGTGACGGTCTTGCCGGAGGAGTCGATCACCGGGTTCGGGCCGAGCATCTGGTAGAGGTGGCCGTGCTCGCCCTCGGGGTTCCAGTCGGTCTGGACGACGACGGTCGCGGGGCACGCGCCGGCGAGGTCGAGCTTGGGCCCGGAGGCGGTCGACGAGGTCGCGGCGGTCGTCCCGGTGCTGCCGGACGAGCCCGCCGCGCAGCCGGTGAGGGCGATGGCGGTGGCGGCGAGGGCGGCGGTGGCGACGCCGAGGCGGGAGGTGGTGCGCATGGAGGCTCCGTTCGTGGTGCGGGTCTCGTGGTGCTGTGGTGGGAAGGGGTGTGGGTTCTGGGGGGGGGATCAGCTGAAGTCGTGCCAGCGGCCGACGGCCAGGCGGCCGATCAGGCCGAACACGAGGAAGACGGCGACGCCGTAGAGCGAGGCGATCAGGATGGTCGCGTACAGCTCGGGGCCCATCAGGCGCGATGCGGTCACCTGGATGAGGACGCCGAGCCCGGGGTTGCCGCGCTGGAAGAACTGGTCGCCGACGATCGCCCCGATGACGCTCAGCCCGGCGGAGGTGCGCAGGCCGACGAAGATCGACGGCAGCGCGGCGGGGAACTGCAGCTTGACGAGCTGGGCGAACCGGCCGGCGCGCTGCAGCTGGAACAGCTCACGCTGCGCGCGGTCGGCGGACTGCAGTCCGAACAGCGTGTTCGACACCATCGGGAACAGCGCGATCATCACGGTGACGATCACGCGGCTGACGAACTCGTAGCCGAACAGTGCGCCGATGAGCGGCACGAGGGCGAGGATCGGCACGCACTGCAGCACCACGGCGTACGGGTACAGCGAGTTCTCGAGCCACTTCGCCTGCGCCATCGCCATCGCCCAGACGACGCCGATCACGATCGCGAAGCCGAGGCCGGTGAGCGAGACGACGGTGGTGCGTCCGAGGGCGGACCAGAGGTCGGAGCCGAACGTGGACGGCGACCCGTCCGGCATCGTCGGCGCGACGATCGCCTTCGCCACGAGGTGCGGGTACGGCACGAGGAAGGCCAGGCCGCGGACGTGGTCGTAGTACGCGGCCGCCGCGTACCAGATGCCGACGAGCACGGCGAGGACGACGACGGGCTGCCACCACGCGATGCCGCGGCGGGCCCGAGGAGCGGCGCGACGGGCGGCGGCCCGGACCGCGCGGGTCTCGGCGGCCTCCTGCAGGGTGACCATCAGCGGTGTCCTTCCCGGAGCGCGTGCGAGACCTCGCCGACCAGTTCGGCGAACTCGGGTGTGAAGCGGATGTCGGGGTCGCGGGGCATCGGGAACGGCACGTCGAACCGGCCGACGATGCTGCCGGGGCGCCCGGACATCACGATCACCTCGGTGGAGAGGTACACGGCCTCGGACACGGAGTGCGTGATGAAGAGCCCGGCGAACTGCTGCTCGACGAAGAGCCGGAGGAGCTCGTCGTTGAGGCGTTCGCGGGTGATCTCGTCGAGGGCACCGAACGGCTCGTCGAACAGGAAGAGCTCCGGGTCGAGGGTGAGCGACCGGGCGAGCGAGACCCGCATCCGCATGCCGCCGGACAGCTGCTTCGGCAGGTTCGTCTCGAAGCCGTTCAGGCCGACGAGCTCGATGGCGTGAGCGGCCTTGGCGGCTCGCTCGGCCTTCGACACGTGTCCGAGCTCGGCGAGCAGCTCGACGTTGCCCTGCACGGTGCGCCAGGGCAGGAGCGTGGCGTCCTGGAAGACGTAGCCGATGCGGTCGGCCGCGACACCGGCCGACCCGTCCGACGCGGTCTCGAGGCCGGAGGCGATGCGGAGCAGCGTGGACTTGCCGCAGCCGGACGGGCCGACGACCGAGACGAACTGGCCGCGGTCCACGGTGAGGTCGACGCCCTGCAGGGCGATGGTGCCGTTCGGGAAGGTCATCTCGACGTTGCGGAAGTCGAGCAGCGTGTCCGTCGTGCCGACGGGTGGCGGGGCGGTGGTGGTCACGATCACCTCGGGTTCTCGGTGCGGGCGGGCGGAGGGGTCAGGCGGGGACGGCGGCCGCGGCTGCGGCCGGCGCGGCGACGGTCCGTCGCACCTCGGTGCGGGCGACGAGTCGCCCGCGGGACAGGACGACGCGGTCGGCGGGGGCGTTCGCGACGGCGTCGGTGACGCTCGTCGCGGCCACGGCGAGCAGGTCGGCGCGCCGCCCGGGGACGGGACCGGCGGCCGGGAGGCCCATCACGCTCCGGGCGGTGTCGCTCACCATCGCGTACGCCTGGTCCGGCGTCACGTGGCCGGCGGAGACGAGCAGCGATGCGGTCTCGAAGGCGTCGCTCCGGCCGACCGGGTTGAAGGGGTCGCGGACGTTGTCCGCGCCGGCGGCGACGCGGACGCCGGCGTCGAGGAGCGCCTGGATGGCGGTCAGTCCCCGCGGCGTGGCGACCGGGTACTGCCAGCCCTGCAGGTACAGGTTCGTGATCGGCAGCGTGATCACCCCGAGGTCGGCTGCGGCGACGTCGGCGACCACCTCGGCGAGCCGCTCCGGCCCCAGGGTGCCGAGCCGGACGCAGTGCCCGGCGGAGTACTGCCGGTCCCGTCGCAGCGAGCGGGACGCCCGGGCGTAGTGGTCGAGGGTCACCGGGCCGTCGAGGCTCTCGTCGGCGTGCAGGTCGACGCCGAGGCCCCGTCGGTGGGCGATGGCGAGGAGTCGGTCGACGTCCGCGAGGGGGTCCTCGGCGAGGTGCGGGGCGCCGCCGACCAGGTCCACGCCGAGGTCGAGCACCGCCTCGACGTGCTCGTCGGGGGCGAGCGGGCCGGCGAGGGCGACGAGCTCGATGTCCATCAGGCCGGCGAGTTCGTCGCGGACCTGCACGAGGGCACGAGCGCCGCGCAGGGCCTGCTCCGTGGTGGCGGGCCGGTCCGCCGCGCTGTGTCGGCCGCTGAGGACGTCGACGTGGCTCCGGACGGCCGTGGTGCCGGCGGCGAGCAGCGTGAGGGCGGCGGACCGTGCCCGGTCGGCGATGTCCTCGACGGTCATGGTCGTCGCGTGCGCGGTCCACGAGGCGATCGCGGCACCGAGGTCGCCGAGCGGCGGCCGGATGACGTCGGCGCTGAGGGCCTTGTCGAGGTGGGCGTGCGGTTCTGCCGGTGCGGTCAGGAGCAGCCGGCCGCCGAGGTCGATCGTCTCCTCCGCCGGCGCCGCGAGGGTGCCGGCCGGGGCCACGGTGGAGACGGTCTCGCCGTCGATCGCGACGTCGACCGACCGGCCGTCCGGCAGCAGCGCGGAGCGCAGGAGGGCGATCGGGCGGGGCACTGACGAGTCCATCCGGAGCCTCTCGATCGTGTGTGAGAATGTTGATCGCATCAACATCTCCGATGCTAGGGCGGCAGTGTTTCCCTCTCGTTTCGAGGCGGTTGCCGTGTGTGACGCCCGCCCCGACGTGACCGGGAGCGGGAACGAGCGTTCCGGCCGAGCGGTCGGAACGACCCCACCGAGGACGAGAGGAGCGCGCGTGAGCACCGGCACCACCACCGAGACCGACCGCGTTGTCGACGACCAGACCCAGCGGATCGGTGAGCACATCCGTGCCCGTCGACGCGCCGCACGACTGACGCTCGTCCAGGTCGCCGAACTGACCGGGCTGTCGCACCCGTTCCTCAGCCAGGTCGAGCGCGGGCACTCCCGCGCCAGCATGGTGTCCCTCGAGAAGATCGCCGCGGCGCTCGGCACGACCCAGGTCGAACTGCTCGCCGCCGGTGCCCCCGAGCGACCGGAGCACGAGGTCCGCCTGCCCGAGGTCATCCGTGCCGGCGAGGGCGCCCGCGGACCGTTCTCGAGCGGCGAGGCCCGGCTGCTCGTGCACGCCGGCCCGCACGCGTTCGAGCCGCTGGAGTGGGTCGGCGACAACACGGACCTCGGCGAGTACTTCGAGCACCACGAGGACGAGTTCCTCACCGTGCTCGCCGGCCGCGTGCACCTCGACCTGCGCGGACGGGAACCGCTCGACCTCGGGCCCGGCGACTCGGCGTACTACCGCGGCGGCACCGGCCACCGGTGGTGCAGCGCGGACGGCACCCGCTTCCACATGATCGTGGTCAAGGAGACCCCGCGCGCCGGAGCGATCGCGTGAACGCCGTGCCGGAGCGTCGGCGACTGCGCGTCGCCGCCCGCCACCAGGTCGCCACGGACGTCGTCGCACTCGACCTGGCCCCGGTCGACGGCCCGGCACTGCCGGACTGGGAACCCGGAGCGCACGTCGACCTCGAGGTCTCCCCCGGGACCGAGCGCCAGTACTCGCTCGTCACGACGACCGCCGACGGGCACTGGCGCATCGCCGTGCTCCGCGAGCCCGACGGCCGCGGCGGATCGGTCGCCGTGCACGAGGGGCTGGCGGTCGGCGACGAGGTCGTGGTGGCCGGGCCGCGGAACCACTTCGGCCACGACCCGGCGCGCCCCGCGGTCTTCGTCGCCGGGGGCATCGGGATCACGCCGATCCGGTCGATGATCGCCGCCGCCGAACGCGCCGGCACCCCGTGGGAGCTCCACTACGCGGGGCGGTCCCGCGACCGCATGGCGTTCGTGCACGAGCTCGTCGCCGCGCACCCCGACCGGGTCGTCGTGGCGGCGGCCGACGAGGGCGTCCGGCTCGACGTCGACGCGCTCCTCGCCGCACCGCGCGATGCGGTCGTGTACTGCTGCGGGCCGCGCGGGCTCATGGACGCGGTCGAGGCCGCCGCCGAGCACTGGCCGGCGGGCAGCGTCCGCGTCGAGCGCTTCGAGCCCGCTGCGGACGTCGACGCCCCCGGCGAGGCCTTCGAGGTCGAGCTCACGGTCACCGGCGTCACCGTGACGGTTCCAGCCGACCGGACCGTGCTCGAGGTCGCGGAGGACGCCGGCGCCTTCGTGCTCTCGTCCTGCCGGGAGGGCACGTGCGGCACCTGCGAGACCCCCGTGCTCGAGGGCGCGGTCGAGCACCGGGACACCGTGCTCAGCCCCGAGGAGCAGGCCGACGACCGCACCATGATGGTCTGCGTGTCCCGCGCCCGGCGCGGCTGCCCGCGACTGGTGCTCGAACTCTGACCGGACGGACTACGGACGCTCGGTGCCGTCGAGCGGGCCGCCGGTGAGCGCGGACAGGCGCTCCAGGCCCGCTTCGGCCACGAGCTGTCGGGCGAGCGGACGCGCCCGTTCGACCGCCTCACGCACGTCCACCCGGGTGACGTCGCCGTCCGCGACGCTCAGCTCGCCGTCCACCCAGACGTCGCGGACCTCGCGACTGCCGGCGACGAAGACCACCGCCTGGTAGGGGTCGTGGACGTTGGCGAGGGTCGGGGAGTCGCCGTCGAGGACGACCAGGTCCGCGCGCTTGCCCGGCTCCAGCGAGCCGATCTCGTCCTCCATGCGCAGGGCACGGGCGCCGCCGATCGTCCCCATCTCGAAGGCCTCGCGGGCGCTCATCGCGGTGGCCTGCAGGTCCCGCACCCGAGCGAGCAGCGCGGCCGTCTTCATCGCCTGCAGGAAGTCCTGGGAGTCGTTCGACGCCGGGCCGTCGACCCCGATGCCCACCGGGACGCCGAGCGCACGGAGTTCCGCGATCGGGGCGATGCCGCTGGCGAGGATCCCGTTCGCGACCGGGTTGTGGGCCACGCCGACGCCGTTGGCCGCGTACCGCTCCCGGTCCTCGCGGTCCACCCAGACGCTGTGCGCGGCGATCACCGGGACCTGGAACATGCCCGTCGCCTCGGCGTGCCCGATGGCCGTCCGTCCGGTGCGCTGCCGGGCCGCGGTGACCTCCTCGCGCACCTCGTGGAAGTGCACGTGCACGCCGTGGCCACCGGCGACCGCGTAGTCGACGTGCTCCTGCCAGGTGTCGTCCGTGTACCGCCCGATCGACGAGACGCCGACCCGGAACGTGCTGTACCGGCTGGCGGCGGCGGCCTCGCGCAGGGCCTCGAACTCCTCCAGGATGGGCGTCGCGCCGAAGTCGCGGTCGACGTCGCCGGAGCCGAACGACACGACCCCGCGCAGCCCGAGGTCCTCGAGCGCCTGCACCACGCCGGGTGTCGCCGGTTCGTCCGGCACCGGGTCCGCGCAGAACATGTCGTTCGCCGTCGTCACCCCGCTCCGGAGCAGCTGGATGCCCTGCAGCACCGTGCCCGCGTACGCCTTGTCCCGGGTCATCACCGGGTTGACGCGCCCGATCAACGCCGTGAGCCACTCCCACAGCGTGTACTGCGAACCGATCCCCGTGATGAGCCCCTCGCTGAAGTGGCCGTGGGTGTTCACGAAGCCGGGCGTGACGATGTCGTACGCACCGCCGCGCACCGGCGCGTCCGGGTGGGCCGCGGCGAGGTCGGCGTAGGTGCCGACCGCGGCGATCCGGTCGCCGTCGAGGAGCACGGCTCCGTCGCGGATCGCGGCGGGCGTGGCAGCGCCGTCGGGTGCTGCGGTGAGCACCCATCCGGCGCGGATCAGGGTCTGCGTCATGGGGCGAACCTACGGTCCGCGTGTTCCCCGGGTGTTTCCGCCCGGTTACCCCGCGATGCCGACCGAGGGTCCTGGAACGCCGGGACGGAGCAGCCACGCCGGCCGTGCCCACCCCGTCCGTGCGCACCCCGTCACGGACCGGAAACAGGGGACTGCTAGAAACACCACCATGCTGACCGTCACCGGAGCCCTCCGCGTCCTCGTCGACCCCCGGACCGAACGGGAGGGCGACGTCGTCGTCGACGACGGCAGCGACCTCGTCACCACCCTCGACGCATCCGGGTGCGTCGTCACGGCCGGTCTCGTCAACGCGCACCACCACCTCCTCCAGACCGCGTTCCGCACCCTGCCCGGGACCCGCGGCGTGCCGATGGCGGACTGGCTCCCGACCATGGCCGCGGCGTACGGACGGGTGGGGCACGACCCCGAGCTGTACGCACGGGCGGCGTCCGCCGGAGCCGCGGAGGGCCTCCTGTCCGGCGTCACGACGATCGCCGACCACCACCTGAACTGGCCCGCGGAGGCGGCCACGGACGACACCGTCGCGCTCGCCGCGGCCACCGTGGGCGCGGTGCGCGGTCTCGGCGGTCGGGTCGTCTTCGTCCGTGGCTCGGCGCGGGACGACCCGGACCGCGCGGCCGCCTCGGCGGACGCGATCGCGTCACGACTGCTGCACGACGACGCCGTCGGCGGCGTGGACCCGGACGGCGGGCTCCAGGTCGCCGTCGGTCCGGCGGGTGTGCACTCCGACGGCGAGGCGACCTTCCGCGCGCTCGGCGAGGTGGCGGCGCGGCACGGACTCCGCCGGCGGACCCAGGCCAACGAACAGGTCGACACCGCGATCGCGCTCGAGCGCTACGGCCGTCGTCCGCTCGACCTGCTCGAGGAGTGGGGGTGGCTCGCGCCGGACGTCACGATCGCGCACCTCTGCGACGTCACCGACGACGAGATCGCCCGGCTCGCGGCGGCGGGCGTCACCGCCACGCACGCACCCGGGTGCGACGTGCCGATGGGCTGGGGCATCGCTCCCGTCGCCCGGCTCGCCGCGGCCGGGGTCCCGGTCGGCCTCGGCACGAGCGGCGGCGGCAGCAACGACGCCGGACACCTGCTCGCGGACGCCCGGCTCGCCATGCAGGTGTCGGGGCTCGTCGGGCCGCAGCTGCCGGCGCGGCAGGTGCTCGGCGCGGCGACGGAGGGTTCCGCGACGGGGCTCGGGCGCCCGGAGCTCGGGCACCTCGGCGACGGGAGCGCGGGCGACCTGTGCGTGTGGGACGTCTCCGGGGTGGCGGACGCGGGAGTCGCCGACCCCGTCGCGGGACTCCTCTGGGCCGCCCCCGGGCGGCGGCCCCGACACGTCGTCGTGGGTGGGCGCGTGGTGGTGCGCGACGGGGCGCTCGTCGCGGCGGACGAGCGGGAGATCGCGGCGCGACTGGCCGAACGACTGGCCCGGACACCCGCCGTCGCCTGACCCGATCATTCGCCGACGGCTCAGCTCGCGGACACCGCCCGGCGGTGGATGGGACCGGCACCGTCGACGAGCGCACCGCCGCGGGTGCCGGTCCGGACCGCGATCACCTCGGCCATGATCGCGACCGCCATCTCCGCCGGCGTCGTCGCACCGATGTCGAGCCCGATCGGGGACCGCAGCCGGTCGGTGTCCGGCGTCCCGAGCGCCCGCAGCTCCGCCATCCGGCGTGCGTTCGTCGTGCGGGAGCCCATCGCCCCGACGTACCCGGCACCCCGTCGGAGCGCCGAGTCGACCACGGCGGCGTCGAACCGGTCGTCGTGCGCGAGCACCACGACGGCGGTGGTCGCGTCAACCGGCAACGCCTCGACCACACGCGTCGGCCAGCCCACGATGCGTTCGTCGGCGGCCGGGAAGCGCTCGTCGGTCAGGAACACCGGCCGCGGGTCGACGACCGTCACGGCGTAGCCGAGCACCGCCGCCGTGTTCGTCAGGGCCACGGCGAACTCCACCGCGCCCACCACGATGCACCGCGGCCGGACGTCCGCCCGCTCGACGAAGAGCCGGCCGCCGCAGCCGTCGGGGACGTGCACGACCGCGCCGAGCGTCGCCGGGTCGAGCGAGAGGCCGAGCGACGTCGGCACCCCGGACGCCGCGCGCCGGAGTGCGTCCACGACGTCGACGTCATCGGGACGGACACGACGGACCAGGACCTCGACGCGACCACCGCAGCGGAGCGCCGGTGCCCACATCGCGTCGACGTCGTCCGGGTCGTCGTCGAACCCGAAGCGTTCGAGCACCGCCTCGCCGGTCTCGAGGACCTGCTCCGCCGTGTCGAACAGCGCCCCCTCGACGCACCCGCCGGAGATGGTGCCGACGACCTGGCCGCCGGGCAGGACGGCCATCGACGAGCCGACGCCGGTCGGCGCGCTGCCCGTCATCGCGACGGCCGTCGCGACGACCACGGGGTCCCCCGCGTCGAGGGCGGCCAGGAGGCGCGGTGCCAGTTCGAACATCACGCACCCCCGGCGTCGGTCGCGTCCTGGAGCATCGCCCAGACCCGGTCGCGCGTCATCGGCAACCGGTGGGGGCGCACGCCGACGGCGTCGCGCACCGCGTTCGCGACGGCCGGCGCGACCGGGTTGTACGGCGCCTCGCTCATCGACTTCGCGCCGAGGGGGCCGAGCGGGTCGTGCGTGTCGGCGAAGCGCACCTCGGTGCGGGGCACGTCGGAGATCTTCGGCACCCGGTACGACCGGAACGCGTCGGTCGTCACCCGACCGGTCTCGTCCAGCACGACCTCCTCGTAGAGCGCCGAGCCGATCGCCTGCGCGGCGCCGCCCTCCACCTGGCCGCGGAGCTGTTCCGGGTTCAGGACGGTGCCGGCGTCCACCGCCTGCACGCTGTGCAGCACGCGGACCTCACCCGTCGGCCGGTGCACCGCCACCCGGGCGCCGTGCACGGTGAACGCGAGCGACCGTGGCGTGCCGTCGTGGCTGCCGTGCGCGACGAGCGGGCCGTCGGCGAGCATCTCGGCGTGCCCGACGAGCTCCTCCCCGACGCGGACGCCGTCCGGCCCGATCGAGACCGCCGGCCCGAGCGGACCCGACGCGGTCCGGGGTGTCCGGGCGGCGACGATCCCGAGGGCGCGCCCGGTCATGTCCTCCCGCAGTGCCTGTGCCGCGGCGTACAGCGCCTTGCCGGCGACCACGACCCCGGCGGACCCGAACGCCCCCGTGTCGTGCCGGGCAGCGTCGGTGTCCGACTGGTGCACGTCGACCCGGTCCGTGGTGGTGCCGAGGGCGGTGGCGACGAGCTGCGTGTGCACCGTCGTCGTCCCGTTGCCGAACTCGGCCGTGCCGACGCCGATGCGGTACCGACCCTCCGCCGTGGCCTCGACCGACACGTGCGCGTGGTGCCCGCGCGGCGGCATCGTGGCGATCGCCGCGAGGGCGACCCCGGTGCCGAACGCCCAGTCACCGGAGTCGTCCAGCGGCGGCCCGTCCATGCGTGGGACCTCGGGCACCGGCGCGCGGAGGGCGTCCTCCACCAGGTCGATGCACTGGTCGAGTCCGTAGCTGCCCTCCCAGCGCAGGTCGTCCTGCTCGTCCGGGTCCGTGACCACGAGGGGGTCTCCGGGGACCACGACGTTCCGCCGCCGCAGGTCGAGCGGGTCGATGCCGAGCTCCCGGGCGAGCTCGTCCATGGCGGACTCGATCGCGAACACGACCTGGCCGAGTCCGTACCCGCGGAACGCCCCGGACGGCAGGTTGTTCGTGTACACGGACTCCGCGTCCACACGCTTCGACGGGCACCGGTAGACGGCGACGGACTCGCTGACGGAGTGGAACATGACACCGATCCCGTGGTTGCCGTACGCGCCGGTGTCCATGGTCTGGTCGACGTGCAGTGCCGTCAGGTGCCCCTCGGCGTCGGCACCGAGCCGGACCCGCACGCGCATCGGGTGCCGGGTCGGGGCGATCGTGAACTCGTCACGCCGACTGAACTCGTACTGCACCGCGCGACCGGTCCGCAGCACCGCGAGGGTGACCAGGTCCTCGGTCAGCAACTCCTGCTTCCCGCCGAACCCACCGCCGACGCGCTTCGCGATGACACGGACTCGGCTCGGGTCGAGGCCGAACACGTGCGCGATCTCGTCCCGCACCAGGAACGGGACCTGCGTCGCGGTCCGGAGCACGAGCCGCCCGTCGCGGTCGACGGACCCGCGGGTCGCGTGGGTCTCGAGCGCGGCGTGCGAGACGCGGCCCGTGGTCCAGGTGCCCTCGACGGTGGCCGCGGCCGTCGCCAGGGCTCCGTCGACGTCGCCCGTCTCACCGTGCAGGGCGGCGACCACGTTGCGGCCCGGCTCGGCGATCCGGTGCTCCTGGGTCGTCTTGTCGGCGTGCAGGAGCGGAGCGCCGGCGGCACGGGCCGCGTCCGGGTCGTGCACGCTGGGCAGCACCTCGTAGCGCACCCGAACGAGGGCGCAGGCCTGCTCGGCGATCCGGACGCTGTCCGCGACCACTGCGGCCACGCGCTGCCCACGGAACCGGAGCACCCGGTCGAGGACCCGGGTGTCGTCTGGGTCGTCCAGGCGGGACTCGTGCCGACCGGTGGAGAACAGCACGCCGGGGTCGTCGTGGTGCGTGAGGACGGCGTGCACGCCCGGGAGGGCTTCGGCCTCCGCCGTGTCGATCGACACGATGCGGGCGTGCGGGTGCGGGCTACCGAGGACCGCGAGGTGCAACAGGCCCTCGGTCCGCCGCACGTCGAGCGTGTACTCCTCGCGTCCGGTCACGATCGCCATCGCGGCGGGAGCGGCGACCGACGTGCCGATCGCCTGACCGGCGGGCGCGCACGCCGTGTTCGCGACCCCGTCCAGGGCGTCCTCGATCGCCCGGTACCCGGTGCACCGGCAGAGGTTGCCCTTCAAGGCGCGGTGCCGGTCGGCCAGGGCGTCCTCGTCGAGCGTGGACGCCGTGACGACGTACCCGGCGGTGCAGAAGCCGCACTGGAAGCCCGGCGCCTCGGCGAACGCGCGCTGCACGGGGTGCGGGTCCTCCGGCGTGCCGAGCCCAGCCGCCGTGGTGACGGCACGACCCGCCATCCGGTGCGCCGGCGTGATGCAGGAATGGACCGGCACACCGTCGACGAGCACCGAGCACGCCCCGCAGTCGCCCGCGTCGCAGCCCTTCTTCACGGACGTCACCCCGTGCTCGCGGAGCAGGGTGCGGAGGACCTGACCGGGCTGCGGTTCGGCGTCCACCGTCGCGCCGTCGACCTCGAACCTCATGCCGCACCGCCCGTCGTCCCGAGCGCCTCGGCGACGAGCTCCGCCGCGAACCGCCGGCTCACCGCGCGCCGCCAGTCCGGGGATCCGTGCGGGTCGTCGTACCAGGCGTCGTGTGCCTCGAGCCGTGCGTCGACCTCCGCGGCGGTCGGGACCCCGGCGTGACGGAGCACGAGCGGCCGCGGGGTCGCCCCGGTCACGACGAGGACGAAGCCCGACGCCGACCACCGCGCCGTGACGAGTGCGCCGGTCCGGCCGTGCGGGCTGAGGGACACCCGGCGGAACCCGGTGCGGGACACGAGTGCCGCCCGTGGCACGTCGAACGCCCGGATGACCTCACCCGGCGCGAGGTCGGTCGTCCGCGGCCCGGTGACCAGGTCCGCCACCGGGACCCGGCGCTCCCCGCCGTCCGGCGTCCAGACCTCCGCGATCGCGTCGAGCGTCACGAGCAGCGCGGTGATCGCCCCCGCCGGGAGGGCGACCGCGACGTTGCCGCCGACCGTCGCCTGGTTCCACACCTTGAACGACGCCAGCAACGCGTTGGCGCACCGGTCGACGAGCGGCCAGGCACGCCAGTCGTCCTCGGGCGCCACGCGCAGCAGCGACGCGATCGTGCACGTCGCGGCGATCCGGAACCCTCCGGCGCTGCGCTCGGTGTCGCGCCACCCCAGTGCCGTGAGGTCGACGAGCCCGGTCAGACCCGGCTGCTCCTCCGAGTACAGCCAGGTGCCGCCGGCGAGGGGATGCTCACCGGGACCGAAGGAGAGGTCGTCGCGGTGCGACGGTGTCCGCACGGTGCGGACGGAGACGAGGTCCATTGCAGGGTCCGATCGGGATGGTGGGACGGGTGTCGGTGGCGCCGTCGGACCGTCGTCCGTGCGCGATCATTCCGCGGTTCCACGCCGAGGACCGCCGGGGTGCGGATGTGTGCGCCACGGGGCCCTCCTCGATCGGGTGCGTCGTGGCGGCAACGCTATGGAACGGGTGTTTCCGTGTGGTTACGGGCGTTCGACGGCTGCGTCACGACCGGGCCGTGGCCGCTGACGGAGCTCGTGACCTGTTCGACCCACCGCCGAAACACGCGGGTGTCATCGTCGCCTCCATGGAGATCACCGACGTCCAGCCAGTCCCCACCACCACGACCGTCCACCTCGGTGCGAACCAGTACGGCAAGGCCGAGGTCCGGCTCGTCCGGGTGACGCGCGACACCGACCGGCACGAGATCGAGGACCTGACCGTCACGACCCAGTTGCGCGGCGCGGCGCTCGCCGACTCGTACACCGAGGGCGACAACGCCAAGGTCGTCGCCACGGACACGCAGAAGAACACGATCTACGCCTTCGCGAGGGAGCACGGGGTGGGCACGCCGGAGGAGTTCCTCCTGCGCCTCGGCCGGCACTTCAGCACCGCCTTCGACTGGTACGACGGCTCCACCCTGTCCGCCGAGCAGCACACGTGGGAGCGGATCGTCGTCGACGGCCGGGAGCACGACCACTCGTTCGTCCGGGCCGGCCGCGGGACCCGCACGGCCGTGGTGCAGGTCGACGGCGACGACGTGCACGTGCTCGCCGGGGTCACCGACCTGACGGTCCTGAAGTCGACCGGCAGCGAGTTCCACGGGTTCCCGCGCGACGGGTACACGACGCTCGCGGAGACCGACGACCGGATCCTCGCGACCTCGGTGACGGCCCGCTGGCGCTACACGCCCGAGGCGGTGGCGGCGGGCATCGACTACGACGTCGTGTACGCCGGCGTCCTCGACCGCATGCTCGCGACCTTCGCCGAGCTGCACTCGCTGGCGCTGCAGCAGACCCTGTTCGCGATGGGCCGCTCGGCGATCGAGGCGTTCCCGGAGATCGCCGAGGTGCGGTTCTCGATGCCGAACAAGCACCACTTCCTGGTCGACCTCGCACCGTTCGGCCTGGACAACCCCGGCGAGGTGTTCTTCGCCGCCGACCGGCCCTACGGCCTCATCTCCGGCACCGTCGTGCGCGACGGCGTCGCCGAGGCCCCAGCCGCGTGGACGTCGGTGCCGGCGTTCGTGTGACGGAGGTGGTGGGCGTGCTGCTCGCCGCCGGTGCGGGGACGCGGATGGGGCGGCCGAAGGCGCTGGTCGCCGAGCCGGACGGCACTCCGTGGCTGCACCTCGGCGTCGACGCGCTCCTCGTCGGGGGCTGCGACCGGGTCGTCATCGTCCTCGGCGCCGCCGCCGCCCGGGCGCGGGCGCTCGTGCCCTCCGTGGACGGGGTCACCGTCGTCGTCGCGGACGACTGGGCGGCGGGTCCGGGCGCGTCGCTCGCCGTCGGGCTCGCGGCCGTCACCGGTCCGGCGACGGCGTGCGTCTCCCTCGTCGACCTGCCAGGCCTCCCCGCGTCGGCCGTCCGGCGGGTGATCGGCGACGGTGACCACCCGGCGGCGCTCCGCCGCGCGGTCCACCACGGCGTGCCGGGACACCCGGTGGTCGTCGGCTCGGAGCACCGCGCCGCACTGGTCGCCGCGCTGTCCCGCGACCCCGCGCACGGCGCCGGGCCGTGGCTCGCGTCGTCGGGCGCGGAACCCGTCGAGTGCGGCGACCTGTGGGACGGTCACGACCAGGACCACCCCCGCTGCTAGCGGGGGTCGCGGTCACCCGTCACGTCTCACTGGACCGACCGCTCACGGCGGTCGAGTTCGGTCAGCATCGCGTCGGTCCGGCGGACCGCTCGAGGTGCAACGATCAGGGAGGCGACCAGCATGACGAGGAAGAGGCCGACGAAGATCCAGGAGAGCGGTTGTCCGGACGCTGCGAGCCAGACGGAGAGGCCGGTCATCGGAACGTACACCAGCGGGGCCGCCCATCGCAGCGGGTGGTACTGGTTCCGGTACTGCTGCACCGCGCGTCGCCATCGGCGGACTGCTCGACGGAAGCCCGCGTCCTGCAGGACGGTGCCGTACCCGCGAGCTCCGGCATCACGACGATCGTCACCAGGAACCACAGGCCGCCGAACGCGACGGCGAGCGCCAGCGCACCGCGACCAGCTGACGGACGGGAGGCGCGGTGCGGGCCCGCCCCGCGCCTCCCGTCCGTCCCGCAGCGCGTCAGCGCGGGATCACCGAGAACAGGAACCGCTTCCGCACCATGTACCAGGCAAGCAGGATCAGCAGGGTGTGGGTCGCGAAGCCGATCCAGCCGTTGCCCCAGTCGACACCCGGGATCGACGCGATCGCCAGCGCGAAGAACACCTGCCAGACGAACACGTAGAGACTCGCCTGCCCGATCGGGATCCACAGCCATCCGATGGCCTTCGCGATCGGCTTCCAGAACACGGTGAGGATCGCGTACGACACGATCGCGAAGAAGGCGATGTCGACCAGGCGCCCCCACTGCAGGTCGACGCGCTGGTAGGCGGTGTTGTACAGCTGGTCGTACATCGAGGCCGGGAACGGCACGGGCGTGAACCCGAAGTGATCGCCCGCCCAGACGTAGACCAGGAACAGCGCGTACCCGCCGATGCCGACCCCGACGAGGACCTTGCCGAGGCGACCGGTCAGTGCGCCGATGATCTGCCGGCGGTAGTACCCGAGCACGAGTCCGTGGGTGAACACGACCTGCCAGGTGAGGAGCGGGAAGACCGCCTCGAACTGGGAGTTCAGCGGCCGGAAGTCCGGATTGAGCGCCTGGTAGACGTAGAGCGCCCAGCTGACGACGAGCAGCGCCCACCAGAACCCGCGGCGGATCACCCACATGAACGCCGGGATGAACAGGCTCAGCACCACGAAGAGGCCCATGATGTTGAACGGCCACGGGCCCATCTCGAGCAGCAGGAACTGCCGGATCGCGTACCAGGGCGGCGGGTACGCCAGCAGCTGCATCGCGTTCGGGTAGAGGTCGTACACGCGCCCCTCGGCGCCGACTCCCCCGGTGCCGGTCCCCCGGTCGGTGAAGGTGGTGATCGCGTCGGTGTTCAGGAACGGCACGAAGCTCAGCGCGAAGACGACGAGGATCACCCCGAGCGTGACGAGGTACTGCTTCCGCGCGCGTTTCCACGCCCCGATGGCGGCCGCCCACTCGCCGAACTTCTTGATGGCGAACGGGTAGGTCATGCCGAGGACCATGCCGGACAGGAACACGAACATCTCCGCGCCGGTGATCGCGCCGACGGCGTGCAGCGTGATGTACGAGTACGGTCCGCCGATCTCGATGTGGGTGATCACCACGGCGAGGATGATGAACCCGCGGAACAGGTCGAGCCGCAGGTCGCGCCCGGGCTTGCCGTCGTCGGGGTAGCGCCAGCTCGGCAGCAGCCGACCGAACAGGCCGCTCAGCAGGAACACGACCGCGAGGCCGACGGCACACCAGACGATCCAGGCCATCTGGTCGCCGCCGGTGTCGTACTGCTGGTCGGTCGCCGCGGCGCCGTCCCGTGGCGTGACCTCGTCCGTCACGGGGCCGAACACGAAGTCGCCCGCGCGCTCGAGGTCGGTGCGGAACGAGCCGGCGATGCCGGGTACGGCGGTGTCGCGCCAGTCGGCCACGCGGTTGCCGGCCTCGGGTTCGCGGCGGTTCGTCTCGAAGAACGTCACGCCGCGGATCAACGGGCGGTCCTGCACGGCGGCGATCACCTGTCGCCACCAGCCCTGCTTCACCGGGAGTTCGTCGGCGCCCCGGAGCGAGTGGTCGTACAGCGCCCCGGTGTCGAGCAGCATCGGCCGGTCGTCGGCCACGGCGAAGCGGTCGTAGAAGCTCCCCTGTTGTCGCTGCTCGTAGCCCCAGGTCTCGTCGAAGCGTGCGGAGACCTCGCCGGCCTCGGGGACGTCGTTCCGGGTGAGCGGGACGTCCCGGCCGGCTGCCTCGGTCGCCTTGCCCTTGCCGAAGTACAGCATCGACAGCCCGACCCAGTCGACGGAGGAGTCCCCGGGCCAGTACGGCTCGTAGGGGTCGTCGGCCGCGGTGAGCTGTCCGTCGCCGTTCGTGTCGAGCTTCGAGACGTCGGTCGCGGAGAGGTCCTGCAGCCGGCCGGCGGACTCGCCGAAGGGGTAGCCCGCACCGTAGGACGGGGACCACACCATCAGCGCGTCCGAGCTGCCGCCGTGGACCGCGGTCGCGAGCGTCCGGAAGGCCGAGACGAACTGGGTCGGCTGCTGCCCCCACCGCACCCACGTGCCGTTCATCTGCGGGGCGAACCGGACGAGCACCTGGGTGTCGTACTGGCGGTGGACCTCCTCGAGCAGGGCATTGGCCGCGCGGGCGTCGGCCGCGGTGAGGGACCGGAGCGACCGGTCGGGCTCGAGGCTCACCACGAGGACGGCGCCCTGCGTCGCGGCAGCGCGGGTGGCCCGGAGGAACTCCTTGCGGGCGCTGCGGTCGAGCGGGTACTGGATCTCCACGCCGTACATCGACGGTGTCGCACCGAGTCGTCCCGCGTACCCGGCCGGTGCGTCGTCGCCCCAGTCGATGTCCGGTCCGAACCAGGTCTTCCCGTCGGACGGCGCGATCGACGCACCGCTCGTCGCGGCAGCCTGCACCGCCGACGCCGGCAGCGCGCCACCCAGGGCGAACGTCGCGAGCACCACCAGGAACGCGACGAGCCGGGCAGCGGTCCGGCTCACCGTGCGCACACCAGGGTCCAGACGTTGTGACCGCCCTCGTGTCGGTGCTCGAGCCGGTCGAGCGCGGCGATCGCGAGGGCCAGGCCCCGACCGCTCTCCTCGTCGGCGTCGGCCATCGTCACGGCAGCGAGGTCGATGTCGACCGGCAGCCCGTTGTCGGTGAGCACGGCGACGAGCTCCTGGTCGGTCGCGTCGAGTTCCACGGTGTAGCGCCGGCCGGCTTCCTGGTCGGCGCGGCGGGTGTGCTCGACGATGTTCGCGGCGATCTCGGCGAGGGCGGTCTCGAGGCCGAAGCGGAGCCGGACGTCGTCGATGCCGAGGGTGTCCCACCACGCGCCGAAGCGGTCCTGCACCTCGTCGAGGGACGCCGGCACCGCCGGGACGTCGAATTCGACCCGCGCCGGGCTCACAGGGGTCCCCCGGCCGTGCTCGACTCGTGCTCGGACTGCGCCGTGCCCGGTCCGCGGTAGAGCACGGCCCGGATGACGATGCTGAAGATGAACAGGTCGAACACGACCCACGCGGTGTTCACGAGCGGCGCGATGCCGGACGCCTGGCCGGTCAGGTAGCGGATGCCGATCAGGATCAGCGCCGCCACCAGGGCCCCCATCGCGATGAGCTGGGGCTTCACGAGGTCCCACCGCGGCTTCTGCTCGGACTCGTCACGGACCTTCGGGGTGACCCGGAAGCCCAGCGGCTTGCCCCGGAACACGTTCTCGAACGCACTCGTGACGGACTCGATCCAGACCGGGAACAACGCCAGCGAGTACTGCTGCCCGCGCCACGTCGGTCTGCCGGCCGCCACCACCCAGAAGAGCAGCTGGTTGAGGACGAGGAACGGGATGAGCCGGACGAAGAAGTCGACGCTGTACGCCTGGACCGGCACGACACCGAAGGACAGGCAGAGCACCGGGGCCGCGATGTAGACGATCGCGGCGAAGCCGGACAGGTAGCTCCACATCGTCGAGAAGTACATGAGCCGCTGCCCCCACGACAGGCCCTTCTGCACGAGCGGGTTCTCGCGGAAGAAGACCTGCATGGTGCCCTGCGCCCAGCGGAGCCGCTGCACGAGCATGGTCGGCAGGTCCTCTGGGGCGAGGCCCTTCGCCAGGATCTCGTCGTGGTAGGCCGACTTCCAGCCGAGGCCGTGCAGGCGCATGGCGGTCGCCATGTCCTCGGTGACCGAGATCGTCGCCAGCGGCATGATCGGCTGGGCCTCGTCGTCGCGGTTGACGTCGAGCGCCCGGGTGAGCACGGCGATGGACTCGATCGCGGCGACCGGTGAGGCGTCGCGGCGGCCGAGGACGTCGAGTGCCGCGTCGTCGAGGCCCGCGAAGGTGTTCGCGTCGGTCGACATCGCCGCGAGCTCCTGCAGGTCGTTGCGGACCGATTCGAGGTCGGACGCGGCGAACCGGTAGGAGATCGTGTCGATGCCGCGTTGGAAGTCGTAGGTGACGTCGCCGAGCGGCTCGCCCCGCTGGACCTGGTCGCGTGCGCGGTCGACCACGGCCTCGGCCTCGTCGAGCGCCCCGAGCACCCGCGGGTCGGTCTCCGTCTCGCGTGCACGGGCGAGGAGCTTCCGCGATGTCTTGATCGTCCGCGCGACCGACGCCTCGACCTCGCGCACGTACCGGGTGACCCCGAGCTGCATGAGCGCCTCGCGCCGGAGGATCGCGTTCGAGCCGCAGAAGAACGCGGCGTTCCACCCGTCCTTCGACTGCTGGATCGGCCCGTAGAACAGGGGCGCCTGGCTGCCGAGCAGGTCGGCTTCGGGGACGTTCTCGAACCACTGCGGCGTCTGGACCAGCGCCATCCGCGAGTCCTTGAAGTACCCGAGCGTGCGGTCGAGGATCGACGGTTCCGGGACCTGGTCGGCGTCGAGGATGAGGAGGAACTCCCCCTGGGTCGCGAGCAGGGCGTTGTTGAGGTTCCCCGCCTTGGCGTGCCGCGGTCGGTCGATCCAGTCGGCGCCCCGGGTGATCACGCCGATCCCGAGCGACTCGGCGGCGGCGCGCATCTCCGGACGGTTGCCGTCGTCGAGGATCCACGTGGTGTGCGGGTGGGTGATCGCCTTCGCCGCCGTCGCGGTGCGGACGACGAGGTCGACGGGCTCGTTGTACGTCGTGATGAAGACGTCGACGGTCACGGGGTCCTGCGGCGGGGTCGGCGGTTTCCCGCGTTCACGGAGCCGCCAGGCGCCGAACGCGAAGAGCAGCGAGTCGATCACGCTGTACGTCTCGGCGAGGATCAGCGGGACGGCGATCCACCACGAGTGCCAGTTCACCGAGGCGGCCCAGCGCCAGACGATGTAGTTCACGCCGGCGATCGAGGCGAGCAGGGCGACGGTCCGGACGGCGACGAGGCGCTTCCGGGGTGTCCCGGTCGTGAGACGGCGGCGGTCCTGCCGGCTGACGTCGAGCGCGGTCACCGGGTGCCCCCGACGACGGCGTCGCCGAACGTGCTGCGTCGCAAGCGAGCCTCCCTGATCCGTCGGCCCCCGGCCGCGGCGCGCGCCCGAGGGTGGTGGTCCGTCCGGGGAGACTCCAGGTGTGCCGTCCCGAGCGTGGACTCGGTCGTCGGGTACGACCGGGGCCCACGACCTGTCTACCGCAGGAACGGGCCCCCTGTCAGACCGGCACCCCGCTCTGGGGACAACAGGACGCGGCCAACGGACGACGCGACCCGCGACCGGCGCACTGCGCGACCCGCAGCGCGCGCGACCCCGTCAGTCGAACTCGGCGACGAACCCGAGTCCCTCGGCCAGCCTCGCGACGACCTCGTCGAAGTACGCCGCACCGTCCGACACCGAACCGACGAAGTGCCCGAACAACTCGAACGACACCGTGCCGAACACCGTCGTCCAGGCCATCAGCGTGCGGACGAGGACCTCCTCCGGCAGCTCGGTGCCGAACGCCCGCAGGGACGCCACCCCGTCCGCGACCGCCGCAGCGACGAGCCCCGGACTCGATCCGGCCGGGAGCGGGGCACGGTACCCGGGGTCCGCCACCGCGTCCGCGACCACCCGCACGATCGTGAGCGTCGTCCGCGACGCCGGGTCCACGGTCGACCGCGGCGCGACGTACCCGGGCACCGGCGAGCCGAACAGGAGCGCGAAGTCCCCCGGGTGCGCGATCGACCACGTCCGGATCGCCCGGCACACCGCGACCCACCGAGCCCCGGGTGCCGGTCCCGCTGCCGCCTCGGCTGCCTCGACCGCGCCGCCGAGCTCGTCGTAGTCGGCGATGAGGAGCGCCGTGAGCAGGTCGTCGCGGCTCGGGAAGTACCGGTATACGGCCGACGACACCATCCCGACGTCACGGGCGACGGCGCGGAGGCTCAGTTGCGACGGCCCCTCCTCGGTGAGCCGGACCCGGGCAGCGGCGAGAATGCCGGCCCGCACGGTCTCGCGTGCGAGGGATCGTGCAGTGGGCGCCTTGTCCGTCATGCCTCCACCATGGCACGAGAGAGCACTGCACACAATCGAGAGCACTGCTCTTGCAATTCAGCGACCGCTCGTGCATGCTGAGAACCGAGAGCGGTGCTCTCGCAAACAGACGAAAGCAGGAAGCCATGTCGCAGCACCACGTCGTCATCGGTGCCGGTCCGGTGGGCCGTCACGTCGCCGCACTCCTCGCGGAACGGGGCGAGCGGGTCACCGTCGCCACCCGATCCGGCCGGGACACGGGTGTCTCCGGCGTCGAGCACCTCGCCCTGGACGCCTCGGACGCCGACGCGCTCACCCGGGCGACCGAGGGGCCCGCTGCCCTCTACAACTGCGCCAACCCCGGCAACTACACGCAGTGGGAGCAGACCTGGCCGCCGCTCGCGACCGCGCTGCTCACCGCGGCCGAGCGGACCGGCGCGGTGTACGCCATCACCGGGAACCTCTACCCCTACGGCCCCGTCGACGGACCGATGCGCGAGAGCCTGCCGGACGCCGCGACGGACCACAAGGGCATCCTGCGGGCACGGCTCTGGGCCGACGCACGCACGGCGCACGAGGCGGGACGGCTGCGTGCCGTCGAGGTCCGCGCCTCGGACTACGTCGGCGCCGGCATCGGCGAGAACGGCCACATCACCCGCGTCCTGCCGGCAGCGCTGCAGGGGAAGGCGGTGTCGATGATCGGCCGGACCGACCTGCCGCACACCTTCACGGACGTGCTCGACGTCGCCCGGATGCTCGTCGCGGCCGCGGCGGACGAGACCGCCCACGGACGCACCTGGATGGTGCCGAGCAACGCGCCGCGGTCGCAGGTGCAGGCCCTCACCGAGGTGCTGGCCGCGGCGGGCAAGCCCCCGGTCACCGTCCGGCGTCTCCCGGCCGGCATGCTCAGAGCGATGGGGCTGGTCTCACCGATGATGCGCGAGATCGCCGAGATGAGCTACCAGTGGACGGCCCCGTACGTGGTCGACGACTCGGCGGCCCGAGCCCACTTCGGCATCGAGCCGACCCCGTGGGACGAGGTGTGCCGACGGACCGTCGAGGGCGTCGCCTGAACCGGCTGCGCACTGCATGACGGGAGGCGCGGTGCGAGCCCGCACCGCGCCTCCCGTCAGTCACCTGGTCGGGTCCGACCTCAGATCACCAGCAACCGCGAGAACTGTCCGGCGGACAGCCGCTGCGCCACGCCGCCTGCGGCATCCAGCCGCCAGAGACCGGTCGTCGGGCCGGCGCTCACGTCGAAGAACAGGTCGCCCGCCTCGTCCGCCGCACCGATCCACACGCCACGGCCCTGGGCGGTCACGCCGCTCGTGGTCTGCTCGGTGGTCGTCCCGTCGGCCGTCCGCGAGGACAGCGAAGTGATGGTCTTGTCTGCGGTGCAGCCGCCGGGGCTGCCCTCGCTCGGAGCGGCGCACCACCCGGCGGACTTCGCGGACACCAGCGCCCGCCCGTTCGTCGCCGCGTAGGTGAAGCCGATCCGGGACTCGGCCGACACGAGCTCGCTCGAGCCCTTCGCCAGCAGCACCCATCCGCTCGCACCGGACGCGCCGGTCGAGAGGTAGTTCACGTAGAGGTTCCCGCCGCCGTCCGCGATGACCGCCGCGAAGATCCGGTAGCCGGTCTCGGGGATCGACCGGGTGGTCCGGACGCCCGTCGGCGACACGGAGACGACCTTCGTCGCGGCGCCCTGGGTCCCGAAGGTCACGGCCGAGACCGTACCGTCGCGTCCGACCGCCCAGCCGGAGCCGGCCGAGGGGATGATCGCCGTCGGTGCTGCCCCGGACACCGGGAGCTTCGTGATCGCACCGGAGACCGAGTCGACCCAGTACAGGTTGCCGGCGACGTCCGAGCGCAGGTCCGCCGTGAGGTGCAGGCCGGTCGCCACGGTCCGGGCAGCGGCGCCGCCGGCCGGGTACATCACGATCGAGGTGCGGTCCGCCGAGGGCACGAACACGTCGCCCACGTCGTCCGCCGTGAAGCCGGCGGCGTTCGCCGCGATCGTGGTCGGGGCGGACGTGCCGGAGGTCGGGAACCGCACGACCGAGCCCGCGCCGTCGAGGGCGAACAGGGACTGCACGGTCTGGACCGACCCGGGCGCGGTGTACCGCACCGAGACGGCGTTGCCCGCGCCGCGGGTCCCGACCGCACGGACCGAGAACGTGTACGCGGTGCTCGCGGTGAGGTTGCCGAACCGGTCGGACCGCGCGCTGGCCGGGAGCCGGTCGACGCCGGCGTCCGGCTGCTGCTGCGCGGGCGAGACGGTGACGCGCCAGCTGGTGACCTTCGCGCCGGACTTCGGGAGTCCCCAGGTCACGGTCGCGCTGTCCGCGGCTCCGGTGACGCGGACGGAGGTCGGTGCGCCGGGCACCGACGAGGGTGCGGCCGTCGCCGGCGCGGCTCCCCCGATGACGAGCGCCACCGCGGCTGCGGCGGTCAGTACGGCTCTGAACACGTGCGTTCCCCTGTTCGTCCCGTGGTCCATGCGCCACGGCTACGGACATCAGAGCACCGGTCGGACCTCGCCGACCCGTCGGCGCCGGGATCGTGCGGGCCGTGCAGGCCCTCATGCGTCATCCCGCAACCCGCGGGCCGGGGCGCCGCGCTTCGCGAAAGCGACACGCTGCCGCCGGACGTCCGCGCCACACTGTCGCGCTCGCGGCACGGACGGCGGCGGTCCCCTGTGCGCTGTCGCTTTCGCGGGGACGTGCGCTCACGCACCAACGGAACGCCGGGAGGCGCGGTGCCAGCTGGCACTCCTCCCTCGCAGGCTCGGTCGGCGCGCCCCGCGCAACGCTTCGCGTTGCCGCTGAGCGGGGCGCGCTCCCGTCAGAAGTGCGTGCGTCAGTGACGCGGCTTGCGCTCCGCACGGTCGTCGCGGTCGTACCGACGCGGCCCGCGGTCGTCACGGTCCCGACCACCGGCACGCGGCCCACGGTCGTCGCGGTCGTACCGGCGCGCCCCGCCACCGCCACCACCACGGCGGTCCGGCTTGATCTCGATGAGCTTCCCGCTGATCCGGGTGTCCGTCAGCCGGTCGAGCACCCCGGCGTCCATGTCGGCGGGCAGCTCGACGATCGAGAAGTCCGGGCGGATCTGGATCGCCCCGAAGTCGTCACGACGCAGGCCACCCTCGTTCGCGAGGGCACCGACGATCTGGCGCGGCTCGACGCGGTGCCGACGCCCGACCTCGATGCGGTAGGCGGTCATCGGCTGCGAGCGGCGCGGGCCACGGTCGGCCCGGTCGCCACGGGCACCGCGGTCGTCGTCACGGTCACGACGGTCGCTGCTCCGGCCGTCGCGGTCGACGCGGTTCCGCAGCTCGTCGGCCTTCGGGTCGAGCAGCAGCGGGTCCTCGCCCTGGGCGACGACGGCCAGCGCGGCGGCGACGTCGTCGGCCGGGACGTCGTGGTGCTCGACGTAGTGGGCGATGATGTCGCGGAACGCGGTGATGCGGTCCTGCTGCTCGAGCGCCGCGGTGATCGCGTCGTCGAAGCGGGTGAGGCGCGTCTCGTTGACGTCCTCGATCGTCGGCAGCTGCATCTGCGTGAGCGGCTGCTTGGTGTGCCGCTCGATCGCGGACAGCAGGCGTCGCTCGCGCGGGGTGACGAAGCTGATCGAGTCACCCGAGCGGCCGGCGCGACCGGTGCGGCCGATGCGGTGCACGTAGGACTCGATGTCGACGGGGATGTCGTAGTTCACGACGTGCGTGATGCGGTCGACGTCGAGGCCGCGGGCGGCGACGTCGGTGGCGACGAGGATGTCGAGCTTGCCGGACTTCAGCTGGTTCACCGTGCGCTCGCGCTGGGCCTGGGCGACGTCACCGCTGATGGCCGCTGCGGCGTACCCGCGGGCGCGGAGCTTCTCGGCGAGGGTCTCGGTCTCGCTCTTCGTGCGGACGAAGATGATCATGCCCTCGAAGTCCTCGACCTCGAGGATGCGGGTGAGCGCGTCGACCTTCTGCGGGTACGACACCATGAGGTACCGCTGCGTGATGTTCGCCGCGGTCTTCGTCTTCGTCTTGACCGTGATCTCGGCCGGGTCGGTGAGGTACTGCTGCGAGATGCGGCGGATCTGGGCCGGCATCGTCGCGGAGAACAGCGCGACCTGCTTGTCGTCCGGGGTCTCGGCGAGGATCGTCTCGACGTCCTCGGCGAAGCCCATCTTGAGCATCTCGTCGGCCTCGTCGAGCACGAGGTACTTCAGCTCGGACAGGTCGAGCGTGCCCTTGGCGATGTGGTCCATGATGCGACCGGGCGTGCCGACGACCACGTCCACGCCGCGGCGCAGGGCGGACAGCTGCACGCCGTACGCCTGGCCGCCGTAGACGGGCAGGACGTGCACGTGCTTCATGTGGGAGGCGAACTGTTCGAACGCCTCGCACACCTGCAGGGCGAGCTCGCGGGTCGGCGACAGCACGAGCGCCTGCGGCACCTTGCTGCCCGCCTCCATGCGGGACAGGATCGGCAACGCGAACGCCGCGGTCTTGCCGGTTCCGGTCTGCGCGAGGCCGACGACGTCGCGCCCGTCGAGCAGGGTCGGGATCGTGGCCTCCTGGATGGCGGAGGGGGTCTCGTAGCCGATGTCCTTGACGGCCTTGAGCACAGCATCGCTCAGGCCGAGGTCGGCGAAGGTCACCACTGGCCCGTCGTCGAGGGTCTCAGTGGTGGTGGCGGTGTCCGTGCTCATGCGGAAACGGTATCTCGAATACGGCGCGAGCAGTGACGGTCTGGAGGATCGGGGCGGGCCCGCACCGCGCCTCCCGCCCGCCTCCTGGTCACGTCACGGGCGCGCGCCGCGTGGTCAGGACGCGTCGCGCCGGTCCGTGGCGCCGATCCCGAGGACCGCGTCGGCGCGGTCGTTGAGCCGGGCGAGGAGCCCCGCGAGGGTGTGCAGCTCCCCCGTGGCGAACGCCCCCGTGAGGTCGTCGAAGACCTCGGCGCCGGCGACGTCGAGCGTGTCGAGCAGCGTCCGGCCGGCCGGGGCGATCGAGACGAGGCTGGCGCGTCCGTCGGCCGGGTCCGGGGCGGTGCCGAGGTACCCGGACTCGACGAGCGACGCCACGCGGCGGCTGATCACCGGGCGCGACAACCCCGTGGCGTCCGCGATCGCCATCGACCGGACCGCCCCGAAGTGGTCGACCGCCCGCAGGATCACGCGCGCCGTGGGGTCCAGTCCCCCGCGCGACTCGATGAGCGACGACCGCAGGGTCTGCCGGACCCACAGCCGGTCGAGCTGCGCGCGCAGCAGTCGCTCGGCGTCGTCCCGGTCCTCGGTCATGCCGGACAGCGTAGCGGCCACATTTAGTTGCTTGTCGGAAGCAATGGATGTATCGTTGCGCGGTCTGCAAACTTTCACAGCAGGAAACACAGCACGAAGCAAGGAGCTCGATGACCGCCACCGCACCCGTCCCGGTGCAGCACGGCCGACGCGCAGCCGGGGTCCCCACGGACTCCGCCGCACCCGGCCAGCAGCCGCTGATGACCCACCGCCAGATCCTCCTCGTGATCTACGGGCTGATGGCGGGCATGTTCCTGTCCTCGCTCGGCCAGACGGTGTTCGGTACGGCGATCCGGACGATCGGTGACGACCTGCACGGGCTCGACCAGCAGGCCTGGGTGACGACCGCGTACCTCATCACCTCGACCATCGCGACGCCGATCTACGGCAAGCTCTCCGACATCTTCGGGCGCCGGCCGCTCTACATCTTCGGCATCGTGGTGTTCATCCTCGGCGCCGTGCTCTCGTCGATGTCGACCTCGATGCTCATGCTCGCCGGCTTCCGCGCCGTGCAGGGCATCGGTGCCGGTGCGCTGATGTCGCTGCCGCTCGCGATCATGGGCGACATCCTCGCTCCCCGCGAACGTGCCAAGTACCAGGGCTACTTCCTCGCCGTGTTCGGCATCTCGTCCGTGATCGGCCCGCTCATCGGCGGCCTGCTCGCCGGTTCCTCCGAGATCCTGTGGATCACCGGCTGGCGCTGGGTGCTCCTCATCAACGTGCCGATCGGCATCGCAGCCCTCGTCATGGTGCTCGTCTTCCTGCACCTGCCGAAGGTGCACGGTGGCGACACCGCGAAGCCGAAGGTCGACTGGTGGGGCGCGACCGCCGTCATCGTCACGCTCGTCCCGCTCCTGCTCGTGGCCGAACAGGGCCGCACCTGGGGCTGGGGCTCGGCCGCCGCGATCGCCTGCTACGTCATCGGCGTCGTCGGCCTCGTCGCGCTGCTGCTCATCGAGTCGAAGATGGGCGACGCCGCGATCATCCCGCTGAAGCTCTTCCGCTCCGGCACGTTCTCGATGGCGACCGTCATCGGGTTCCTGGTCGGCTTCGCGATGTTCGGCGCCATGCTGACCATCCCGCTCTACCTGCAGATCGTCGTCGGCCTGACCCCGACCGAGTCCGGCTTCGCGACGCTCCCCCTCGTCGGTGGGCTCATGATCGCGTCGATCACGAGCGGCCAGATCGTCGCCCGGGTCGGCCGCTACCGGATCTTCCCGGTGATCGGCACGGCGCTGGTGTCCTCCGGCTACGTCGTCCTGACGTTCATGAGCATCGACAAGCCGCTCTGGTTCCTGATGATCGGCATGTTCCTCATCGGGCTCGGGCTCGGATCGGTCATGCAGTCGCTGACCCTCGCGTCGCAGGGCTCGGTCGAGGCCCGGGACATGGGCGTCGCCACGTCGTCCGCCACGTTCTTCCGCCAGATCGGTGGCACGCTCGGCACGGCCGTGCTGCTGTCGATCCTGTTCTCGGTGATGCCGTCGAACATCCTGCACGCGACCGCGAACCAGAAGGACCTCGGCGCAGCCCTCGACGCGGCGACGAACCCGACCGTGGCCACCGCGCCCGCGAACCGGGGCGTCATGGACGAGATCTGGACCCCGATCGTCACCCCGCTCGAGCAGAACGTGCAGGCCTCGCTCGACGACGTCACCGCCCAGGTGCAGCAGTCGACCGCGAGCGCCCCCGCCGCCGTGCAGGCCCAGGCCCTCGCCGCGGCCGCCGACCAGGCCCACGCCTCGGTGCAGGACGGCAAGCTCGTCGTCGACTGGTCGGACGCCGCGCAGCGGTCCTACTGGGTGGGCGAGCTCACCCCGGCCGTGGCGAAGCAGGTCTCCGACGGCAGCGGCTCCGGGTCGAGCACCATGAGCACGAACGACACCTCGTTCCTGACCGGTGCGGACAGCCGGCTCACCCGGCCGTTCATGGCGGGCTTCAACGCCTCGTCCGTGACGATCTACTGGGTCGGTCTCGGTGTGATCCTGCTCGCCTTCGTCCTCACCTGGTTCTTCCGGGTGCCGCCGCTCCGTCAGCGTTCGGCGCTGCAGGAGCGTGCGGACGCCGCGGGTGCGCAGCGCGCCGACGACGACCGGCTCTCGGCGGAGGACGAGCTCGAGACGGCCGCCGGCCTGGCCGCCGCCGAGGCGGGCTCCTTCACCGGCCCGATGACCGGATCCACCCCGACGCAGCCTGCGCAGCGCCGGTGACCGACCGGGGCGCCCGTCCGCTGTCCCCCTTCGTGGACGGGCGTCCCACCCCACCAGCACCAGGAGCCACCGTGACCACCACCCCCGCGACGACGACGGCGACGGAGCCGTGCTCGCTGCGTGAACGGAAGAAGCAGCAGACCCGCTCGGCGCTGCACGACGCCGCACTGACGCTCGTCTCGGCGCACGGCCTCGACGGGGTGACCGTGGAGCAGATCTGCGCCGACGCCGACGTTTCCCCCCGGACCTTCTTCAACTACTTCTCCTCGAAGGCGCACGCCGCGCTCGGGCTCGACACGGTCGAGGTCCCGCCGGCCGCCGCGACCTGGTTCGCCACCGCCGAGGGGCGCTTCATCGACGACCTGTGCGGCCTCGTCGCCGCCACCGTGCCCCTCTCGCAGGACCGGCGTCGGATGAAGGAGCTGCTCGTGCTCCGCCCGGAGATGGCCCCGATGGTCATGCAGTGGATGGCCGAGTCCCGGCAGTCCCTGCTCGCCACGGTCGGCACGCGGACCGACGAGCAGACCGCCCGCACCGCGGTGGCCCTCGTCATGTCCGCGCTGTCCGAGGTGGCCCACCGCGAGACCGTCGGCGGGCCGGACGAGCTCGCGGTCCGACTGCGCGCCGTGGTCGGCGAGATGGGCGCGCTCGCCTCCGCCTGATCGGACGCCTGCCTGCGTGGACCCGCAGGCCGTTTCGGCATCCCGCAGGAGTCCTCCCACCGGGCGCGAAGGCTGCCTACGCTCCTCGCACCGGCCGCACCCGACGGCCGGTGCCCTCGCCCCGCGGCGCGCAACGGCGCGTGTCGCGGGGCGACCACGCGCCCGCGTCGACGCGGGGCGACCACGTGTCCGCGTCGACGCGGGTGAACTTTCGCGCTCACCGACACGTCACGCGCGCACCGGCCCGTGGACTGTCGCCCAGCGCGTGGAGACGGTACCGCCCGTCTGACGGGAGGGACGGTGCCGGCTCGCACCGCGCCTCCCGTCCGACAGGTGGTCGCGTCTCAGGCGCGTGCCAGCGGGTCCAGCTGCTCCGGCGTCGCATCGGCCGCCTGCGTCGACCGGCTGAGCGCCTCGTGCCGCTCGTCCTCGGCCAGGAGCGCGCGGCCGGCGGCCGTCCCGTGCTCGAACGCGTCCGGGCCGACGAGCAGGCGGAGCGGCGGCTCGTCCATCGCCACGACCTGCAGCACGAGCTCGGCGACCAGGTCCGGGTCGCTCGCACCGATGCTCGTACCCCCGTGCATCCGTGCGGAGGCCCCGACGGTCGCCTCGTACTCCGGCCGGACCGGCGCGACCGTCATGGACGACCCCGCCCAGTCGGTGCGCATGCCGCCCGGCTCGAGGACGGTGACGCGGATGCCGAGGGCGCCGACCTCCTTCGCGAGCACCGAGGAGAACCCGCCGACGGCCCACTTCGCGGTCTGGTACGCGCCGAGCCCCGGCGTCGACATGCGCCCGCCGACGGACGAGACCTGCACGATGTGCCCGGAGCCCTGCTCACGCATGACGTGCACGGCCTCCTGGCTGAGGGTCACCACGCCGAACAAGTTCGTCTCGACCTGGGCGCGGAAGTCGGCGGGGTCGACGTCCTCGATGCTGGCGAGGTTCGCGTACCCGGCGTTGTTCACGAGCACGTCGAGCCGGCCGAAGCGCTCGACCGCGGTGCGGACCGCTGCACGGGCGGCGTCGGGGTCGGTGACGTCGAGCGCGACCGGGACGAGCTCCGCGCTGGTGAGGTCGTCGAGGGCGTGGAGGTCCCGGACCCCGGCGACCACCTGGTGACCGGCGGCGAGGGCTGCGGTGACGATCGAGCGGCCGAGGCCCCGCGAGGCACCGGTGACGAGGAAGACGGACATCATGTTCCTAACTGACTGGTTGGTTGACAGCATTCATGGAACACCCCCGTTGCTCGCTTGTCAACCGTCCGGTTGATAACCTGGACGGATGCCGATGCCCCGCGACGCCGACGCCACCCGCGCCCGACTCCTCGTCGCCGCCCGCGACGAGTTCGCGGCGGTCGGGATCGCCGGCGCGCGAGTGGACCGGATCGCCGCAGCCGCCGCGAGTAACAAGGCGCAGATCTACCACTACTTCGGCAGCAAGGACGGCCTGTTCGACGCGGTCTTCGACGCGATGGTCGCTGAGACGCTCGACGAGGTCACGATCGACGCCGACGACCTGCCCGAGTACGCCGGACGCCTGCACGACTCCTACGCGCACCGACCCTGGGTGCAGCGCCTGGCGACCTGGTACCGGCTCGAGCGGGGCGACACCTCGCACCCGATCGACGCCGTCGTGCGGAGCAACGCCGCCAAGCTCCGGGCGATCGAGGACGCACAGCGGGACGGTCGGCTGCCGACGACGTTCTCGGCGGCGGAGCTCCTCGGGATCGTGATCCACACGGCTGCGCTGTGGAGCGGTGCGACGCCGGAGTACGCCCGACTGACGGACGAGGTGGGGGCGGCTCGGCGGCGCGAGGTCGTCGTGGCGACGATGGCGGCGGTCGTGCGGGGCTGACGGGGCCCTGCGGCGCTCAGCCGCCCGTCGCGGCGACGGCATCGCATGGCCTCCGCGGTGGAGCCGACGTGACTACGGCTGCGCGTCGACGGCGACCCTCGAGCGCGCCGGCCGGTGCCAGACGAGCGCCGACCGGGCTGCATCCCGTGCGACCCGGATGACACGGAGCACCACGATGTCGTGGTCGCCCGCGCGGTGGACGCCCTCGACCGAGCACTCGAACCACGAGTGGGCACCGTCGAGGAAGACCGCACCGGACCCGGCGGCGGCGTACTCGATGCCGTGCAGGCGCCGCGCACGGTCCCGGGACGCCAACTGCGCCGTGTGCGGCCCGTGTCCGTCGCCGAGCACCGAGATGCCGAGCGTCGGCGCTGCTGCGAGGTCGGGCCACGTCGTGGACGAGTGCTGCACGGCGATCGTCGCCAACGGCGGGTCGTAGGAGACGCCGACGGTGAAGGACGTCGCCACCATGACCACGGGGGAACCGTCGACGCACGCGGCGATCGCGGCCACGACGGAGGGCACCTCGGCGATGGCCTCACGGATGTCGAGCGGGTCCTCGATGAAGTGGTCGTGCACGGGGTCCTCCTCGGGGAACGAGCGGTCGGGGACGAGCGGTCAGGGACGAACGGTCGGGGACGAACGGTCAGGAGCGGGCGAGCACCGCACGGGCCCGACGCTCGTCGGACCGCATCGCGGCGACGAGCGCGTCCGGCCCGCGGAACGTGCGCTGGCGTCGGATGCGCCGGCCGACGGTGAGCTCGACGACCGAGCCGTACAGGTCGCCGTCGAAGTCGAGCACGTGGATCTCGACCGTGCGCGGTCGGTCGGGGAAGGTGCTGTTGCTGCCGATCGACACGAGGGCCTGCCGTGGCGGAGCGCCGACGGGAGCCGCGAGCCATCCGACGTAGACCCCGTCGACGGGGACGGGGACGGCAGACTCGTCCTCGGGCCGGAGGTTCGCGGTGGGGAACCCCAGGTCGTGCCCGACCCCGGCACCGTGGACGATCACGCCGGTCAGGACGACCGGGGCACCCGGCCGGCCGGACAGCGCACGCGCGGCGACCACGGCACCGCAGGCCACGAGCGCGAGCGCACCGAGCGCGACCGCGTCACCCGCGGTGGCGAGCAGCACGGCCGTCGCGGTGCTGCCGAGCACGGCGCCGAGCTGCTTCACGGTGTTGAAGACGCTCGATGCCGCCCCCACCGTCGCGGGACCCGCACCGAGGACCGCGGCGAGGGAGAACGGCGACCAGACGAACGCGTTCGCGATCCCGAACCCGGTGAAGGCCGCGGCGATCGTCCAGAGGGGCGCCGCGGCACCGACGAGCACCGCGGTCAGTGCCACCGACACGACGAGCAGGACGGCTCCGACCGTCGCGGTCGCCCGGGGCCCGGCGGTGTTCGTCATGCGGCCCACGAACGGCGCCGAGGCGAGGCACGCGACCCCCATCGGCACGAGCACGAGGGCCGCCGATCCCGCACTCAGCCCGCGGGTCTGCTGCAGGTCGAGCATGAGCGGGATCGGAGCGGACCCGACGCAGAACGACGCGGCCGTGGCGCCCCACGACCCGGTCACGAAACCGCGGTCGCGGAAGAGGGCGAGCGGCACGAGGGCGCGGTCGCCGGCACGCCGCTGCCGGACGAGGACCGCTGCCACCACCGCGGCGCCGAGCAGGACCGCACCGCCACGGGCGACCGGGTCGGCGAGCAGCCCGGTGTCCGTGCCCTGCACGCCGACGACCACACCGAGGACCCCTACGGTCACGCCGACGACGGCGAACAGGGGCAGCGGGACCGCGATGCGCCGCGAGACGGGCACGAAGCGGAGGACCGCGATCGCCGTGACGATCCCGACGGGCACGTTCACGAGGAACACCGACGGCCACCCCCACGCCTCGACGAGCAGCCCGCCGACGATCGGCCCGGCGACCGTCGCCGCCCCGCCGCCGGCGCTCCAGACGGCGAGCGCGACGGCGAGCCTCGGCGGTTCGAACAGCGACCGGATCACGGTCAGGCACTGCGGGGTGAGCAGCGCAGCGCCGAGGCCCTGGACCGCACGCCAGGCGACGAGGGCGCCGATCCCGGGCGCGGCCGCGCACCCGACCGAGGCGACCGTGAAGACCGCGAGCCCGACGAGGTACACGCGCCGGTGTCCGAACCGGTCGCCGAGCCGGCCCGCCACGAGCAGCGGGACGGCGAACGCGAAGAGGTAGGCGCTGTTCACCCACACCGACGTCGACGCGTCGGCACCGAGGTCACGCCCGAGGTCGGGCAGGGCGACCGACACGATCGTGCTGTCGAGCAGCAGCATGAAGAAGCCGAGGCAGAGCCCGCCGAGCGCGAGCCACCGACGGGCCGGGGTCACCTCACACCGCCAGGTTCTCGCGGAGCGTGGCCCCCGGGTACCGCGGCGCGAGGGCCCCGCGGCAGCGGAGCTCCGGCACGAGCAGCTCGCTGAGGTCGGCGAACCCGGACGGCATCCCGAGCGGACTGGACAGCATGTAGCCGCCCCGCCCACCGGTCGCGGCGAAGTTCTCCTGGAGCGCGTCGGCCACCCCCGCGGCGTCACCGACGAGCATGTGGTCGAGGCCGGTCGCGGCGCGCCACCCGTGCTCGAAGAAGTCGTCGCGGTCCATCGTGTGGTCCTCCCCGAACTCGGCGACCAGGCTGCCGACGAGTCCGGCCGGGCTCGCCTGGGCGGCGACGATCTCGTCGCGCAGGTCCCCGAGCCGGAAGGAGGCCGGCAGCGTCGAGAAGTCGTACCCGGCATTGTGCGAGATGAAGGTCCCGACGGCCTCGCGGTTCCAGAACGACAGGAGCGAGTCCCGTCGGGCCTGGGCTTCGGCGAGCGTCGCGCCGACGATCACCTGGGTCGCCCAGAGGATCCCGACCGCGGCGGGGTCCCGTCCGGCGTCCGTCAGTGCCGCGTCGAGGGCGTTCCGGTGTCGGAGCTGCCCGGCGACGCTCGCCCCGAACCCGAACACGAGGTCGGCGAACGACGCACTCGCGGCGATGCCCCGCGGCGAGTTGCCCGCCTGCACGACGACCGGGTGGCGCTGCGGACTCGGGACGCTGGCGAGCGGCCCCCGCACCTTGAAGAACCGGCCGTCGTGGTCGATGGGGTGCACGCGCGACGGGTCGGCGAAGCGCCCGGTCGCCCGGTCGCGGACGATCGCGTCCGGCGCGACGGAGTCCCAGAGCGCACGGCAGACGCCGATGAACTCCTCCATCCGCTCGTACCGGAGGTCGTGGTCGACCAGGTGGTCGGAGCCGTAGTTCGCGGCGTCCGCACCGCGCGAGGACGCGACGACGTTGAACGCCATCCGGCCGCCCGTGACGTGGTCGAGCGAGTTGAGCAGCCGCGCGGTGGAGAACGGGTGCGTGAAGGTCGACGAGTAGGTGAGTCCGAACCCGATGTGCTCGGTCACCGTCGACATCGCCGCGATGACCGGCGACATGTCCTGCCGCGGCCACTGGATCCCCCACTCGACCGCCGGGTCGATGCTGCCGCGCCACGTGCTCGGGACGCCCGAGCCGTCACCGAAGAACAGCATGTCGACGCCGGCGCGCTCGGCCGTCCGGGCCACCTCCATGTACATGCGGACGTCGGGGAAGTCCTGGCCGACCCAGCTGCCGGGTGCCGCCCAGCGCCCCTCGGTGTGGGTGAAGGACAGGTCGTAGGCGATGTGCATGCCGCTCACGGGGCACCCACCGGCGACGCCGCCCACGCCTGCCACAGCGCGGTGGTCTCGGCAGCGTCCGTGACGACACCGACGTTGAGCTCGATCATCGTGAGCGCGGCGTCGTGCACGTCGATGTCGTAGGCGGCGGTGGCGTCCGACGGCACCACGACGGGCCAGCCGAGCTGCATCGCGTCCTGCGCCGTCGCGAAGACGCAGCACTCGGACGTGAGTCCCACGACGGTCAGCCAGCCGATCCCGGCGGTGGTGAGCCGCGCCTCCAGGTCCGTGCCGAGGAACCCGCTGTAGCCGCGCTTGACGACGCGGGTCTCACCGGGCGCCGGCGCCGTGCGGTACCACTCGGCGCCGGCGGTGCCGATGCGGCAGGGCTCGTCCTCCGGCATCGGTCCGTCGAGCGCACCGCCGCGCAGCCACGTGCTGCTGTGCCACGGGGCGGACGGGTCGCTGCCGAGCTCGACCCAGACGACGGGGACGCCGGTGGCTCGCGCCTCGTCGACGAGGGCGCCGATCCGGACGATCGCGGCGTCCACCGCAGCGAACGCACGGTCGTCGAGCCCGTAGCCGGCGATGCGCGCGGGTTCACCGAAGTCGCGCTGCACGTCGACGACGACGAGCGCCGGCGTGCGGCCACCAGCACCGGACGACGAGGGGCCGTCCAGCAACCGGGCGAGTCGCGGGTCGAGCCCGCCGCTGCCGCCGGTCACCGGACGACCGCCGCGTCGTGCTGGCGGAGTGCCGGCAGGACGGTCTCGCCGAAGCGCACCATGTCCTGGTCGTACTCGGGGAAGATCAGCATGAGGCCGTCGAGCTCGCCCCGGTCCACGATGTACTCGATGTGCTCCGTGACGGTCTCGGCGGAACCGGCGACGTACGCGGTCTGGAACGCGTCCTCACCCGCAGCACCGTCCGCCCACGCACGGGCCTGCTCGGCGGGGACGCCCCACGACGCTCGCATCGAGGCCAGTGCCTCGCGGTCGACGCCGGCACCCCACTCGCGCACCTTCCGCTGCGCGGCCTCGTCGGTCTCGTCCTGCACGACGGTGAGCATCGAGTAGGTCCGGCACACCCGACCCTCGTCGGCCGCGCGGTCGTGGACGTCGCGGGACAGGTCGCGCATCTCGTCGAGGCTGTCCGCTGCGAGGAACGCACCGTCGGCGTACTTCGCCTGGAACGCGCGAGCGGCCTCGGACTTGCCGGCGCTGATGATCGTCGGCCTGCTGGCCGGGTGCGGGCGGGACTCGCAGGCGTCGAGGTCGAAGTACGGTGTGTGCATCGTGACGCTGTCCTCGGTCCAGAGGCGGGTGACCGCTTCGGTCCAGAGCTCGGTCATCCGGTAGCGGTCGGCGTGGCTGAGGCCGGCGTCCCAGATCCCGAACTGCTCGAACTCGGCCGCGTAGGCCCCGTTGACGATGTTCATGCCCGCCCGACCCCCGGAGAGGTCCTGCAGCGTCGTGTACATCTTCGCCGCGACGGCCGGGTTGTGGACGTTCGCGTGCATGGTCGCCCAGATCTTCACGCGCTCGGTCGCCTCGGCGATCCCGGCCATCATCGTCATCGACTCGAGGGAGCGCCCCCAGTGGTCGGTGCTCCCGCCGAAGCCGCGCCACTTCGCCATCGACATCACGAAGTCGAGGCCGATCGCTTCGGCGTGCAGGGCTGCGCGCTTGTTCCAGGCGTAGGTCGCCTCGGGGTGGGGGGCGGTGTCGGAGAGCATCCATCCGCCGTTGCCGATCGGGAGGAAGATCCCGTACTCCTTCGCGGGCATGGTGCGCCGCCTCTCTGGTCGTTGCTCGGTGCGTGTCACGTCGTGCCGGGTGGGTCGCGCGTCCGCGCGACCCACCGTGGTCACGGCGCGGGCCAGACGGTCTCGCCGTCCTTCGTGATCGCGTCGATGTACTCGTTCGTGAACCAGCTCTTCGCGTCGTCCGCGGTCACCGAGCTCTTCACGATGTCGAACTGGTGCAGCATGTCGACGAGCTTCGACACGTTCTCGGGGTCGATGCCCCCGAGCGGCTGGCCCGGTGTCGGGTTGTCCGCGATGACCTTCGTCTCGGTCGTCCAGATCTTCGCGTTCTGCGCCTCGTCGTAGGTCGCGCCGGAGAGCTTCGCGGCGTACCCGACGCACTGCTTCGTCTTCGCGGCGCTCGACGAGCAGAAGTCGTAGGCGTGCAGGGCGGCGCGCAGGACGTCCTCGACGGCGGTCGGGTGGGCCTTCGCGAACGCGGGGTTCACGGCCATCGCGCCGATCGACGAGGGGATCCCGTAGTCGACGGGCTGCCACACGGTGACGTCGTCGCCCGCGGCCTCGAGCAGGTTCGGCTCGTTCGACACGAAGCCGGTGAGGGCCTCGAGACCGTTCTGCTTGCGCGGCAGGACCGAGGGGTCGTAGCCCTCCTTCACCAGGGTGAGCGAGTCCCAGTCCACCCCGGCCTTCTCCATCATCGCCCGGACGGAGGCGGGGACGTAGCCCTTGTGGCCGACGACCTTCCCGTCGAGCTGCGGGAGCTTCGTGATGTCCTTGTTCGTCATCAGGATGTCGAGCCCGGCGTTCGAGTAGGACGAGATGCCGGTGATGTCGATGCCGTTCGCCCGGGCCTGGATGAGGTCCTGCTCCGCGACGGCCGACACGGTCGCCTGGCCGCTCGCGAGGAGCTTGGTGTTCTGCGCGGTGTCGCCCGACCCGGGCTTGAGGGTGACGTCGAGGCAGAGGTCCTTGAAGTAGCCCAGTTCGTCGGCCGCGATGTACTCGAGGATCGACGCCGAGGACTGGTACTGGTAGCCGGACAGGTAGGTGATGGGGCCGGCGGCCTTGTTCTCCTTGCACCGTTCGGCGGAGATGGCGCTGCCCTCGGACGAGCCGGTGCCCGCGCTCGAGCCGGTGCTGCAGCCGGTGAGGGCGAGGGCCACGGCGGCGGTGGCGGCGAGGGCCGCGAGCGCGGCCGTGGTGCGGTGCGGGCGGGTGCGGTGCGGGTGGGTGCGGTGCTGCATGGTCACTCCTGTGGGAAGGGATGGGTGGTGCAGGGCGGGGGCGGGGCGGGGTGGGGTGCGGGTCGAGTGGGTCGGGTCGTTGCCGGGTGTCGGCCTGGAGGCGCGGCTGGCGTCGCGCGGGCAGGCTCGCGCCGACGGGTGGTGCTGCTGGGCCGCGGGGCGGCGTGCGGTGGCCGGGCGGTGCGGCGGGTGGCGGGGCGGCGGGCGGCGGTCGCCGTCAGTCGTTCGCGGTGCGGTGCCAGCGGAGGACCCGCCGCTCGACGAGCGAGATGAGTCCGAGCAGGACCACGCCCATCACCGCGAGGATCGCGATCGCGGCGTACACCACGGCGAGCTGGTTCATCGACGACGCCGTGCTGATCACGGTGCCGAGCCCACCCGTCGAGCCCGACGCGGAGAGTTCCGCCACGACCGCGCCGATGATCGACAGCGGGAACACGATGCGGAGCGCCGCGAAGACGAACGGCAGGGCGTTCGGGATGCGCAGGTGCACGAGCATCTCGAGGCGGGACGCGTCGATCGTCCGGTACACCTGCAGCACGGGCTGCGGGACGGACCGGAGCCCGGCCGCGGTGTTGATGAGGATCGGGAAGAAGCAGATGAGCGCCGTGATCACGAGCTTCGGCAGCGGGCCGAACCCGAACGCCACCACCAGGGCCGGGGCGATCGCGACGAGCGGCGTCACGTTGAGGACGATCGCGATCGGCATCACCGCGCGGCGGACGATCGGCAGCTCGCTCGTCAGCACGGCGAGGACGAACGCGGCCACGAACCCGATGCCGAGGCCGACGAGCGACTCGACGAGGGTGATCCCGGCGTTCTGCAGGTAGTAGGGCAGCTGCGTGGCGAGGGTCTCCCCCACCGCGGGCAGCGGCGGCAGCAGGTACGGCATCGTCGTCGCGCCGATCTGCCAGAGCACGGCGAGGACGGCGAGCATCACGACGAGGGGTGCCCAGACCGTCGGGCGGATCCAACCGGGGAGCGGCCGACGGGTCGCTGCGGCCTCGGACTCGGCGGTGGTGGTCGTGGCGGAGGCGGTGGAGGTCGTGCTGGTGGTGGTCATCGTGTCGTCTCCCTCAGGCCGCGTCCGTCGCACGCCACGCGCTGTGCAACCGCGTGCGGACGAGGTCCTCGTACTCGTGGAAGCGCCGTTCCTCGAACAGACGCTGGTTCCGCGGTCGCGGCAGGTCGATGTCGATGACGTCGACGATGCGCCCGGGGCGCGGCGCCATCACGACCACCGTGTCCGACATCCGGACCGCCTCGGACACCGAGTGCGTGACGAAGAGCACCGTCGTCCGCAGCTCGTCCCAGAGGTCGAGCAGCTGGTCCTGCAGGGCCTCGCGGGTGAACTCGTCGAGGGCCGAGAACGGCTCGTCCATGAGCAGCACGTCGGGGCGCAGGCCGAACGCCCGGACGATCGCCGCACGCTGTTGCATGCCACCGGAGAGCTGGGCGGGCAGCTTGTCCTCCGCCTCGCCGAGCCCGGCCATCCGGAGCAGCTGTCGCATGTCCGGGCCGCTGTCGGCACCGCGCTCCGCGAGGTCCTCGATCGCGGCGCGCCGACGCCCGGCACCGGGGTTGACCCGGCCGGCGAGGGAGACGTTCTGCAGCACGGTGAGCCAGGGCAGCAGCGCCGGCGTCTGGGGCACGAGGCCGATGAGCTTCGCCGCGCACGCCTGCGCCGGGGTGACGCCGTGGACCTGCACGTCGCCGCGGTCGGCGGGCTCGAGGCCGGCGACGAGCCGCAGCAGCGTCGACTTCCCGCAGCCGCTCGGGCCGATGAGCGACACGAACTTCCCGGGCTCGATCGTCAGCTCGACGTCGTCGAGGGCCACCATGGCGCTCGGACCGCTGCCGTACACCTTGCGCACCGCGTCCACCCGGACCGCTGCTGTGGTCATCCGTTCCTCCATACCGTCGGCGAGCACGCAGGCTCGGTCTCGTATGGCGGAGAGCGTGCGTCGCGAGCTCGGGTTCGTCTGCGACGCGGAAATCCGCTGCTGGTGACGAGGTTAGGACGCTCGTGTTACGGAGTCTGGCCACATGTGTTGCGAACGTGTGAACGACTGCACGAGGTCAGCGCTGCGAAGGCGCCGCCGTCCGCCCGTCCCAGACGAGCACCTCGATCCCGAGGTCCTCGGCGGCCACCGAGACCCACCCGGCGAGCGCCCGCGCAGCGGGTTCGGCGACGACGAGGACGGCCCGCTCGGCACCGGGGACGGACTGCCGCAGCCACAGCAGCTTGAACAGGTCGGCCATCACCTTGTTGCGCCAGGCCGGCTTGTAGGCACCCTGGTTCGCCACGAGCTGCACGACCACGCGGTCGTCGGCGTCGATGCCCTCGACCTCGACCCGGGCACGGTCGAGCACGACGGTGCGGGGACGGAGGACGAGCCCGAGTGCGGTCCCGGTGTCGTCGAGCATCCGCCGCTCGACGGAGTCGGGGGCGAACCGGCCCCAGTCGGAGCGGGCGTCGGGGACCTCGGTCATGTCGGCAGTGTAGGCGGCGTCACCCGCGCCGATACACTGTTATGAAAGAGCAGTTTCATAACAATCGATCGAGGATTGATGCAGCCGAGTCCGTACACGCCCGGAGAAGTCGCACGGATCGTGCCCGGTCGCGCCCGGCAGCTCGCCGAGGTCGACGAACGCCTCTCGACGCTCATCGACCTCGGGCGGCTCGTCGGACGGATCCGCGTCGACCACGCCGCCCGAGGATTCGGGAAGACGTCGCTGCTCCGCGAGTACCAGCGACGCGCGTCGGCCCGCGGCGCGGCGACGGTGTGGGTGACCGCGGGCGAGGAGCAAGGACTCATCGCGCAGATCGCAGCGAGTGTCCACACCATCACGGACGGCTTGGCCGAGCACGTCAGGACCGGGCTGCGGGAACGGATCGAGACACTGCAGCTCTCGGTCGGGGTCCCCGGCATCGCGACCGCGACCAGCACGTTCCGACCACCGACCGACGGTGACCGTCCGGACCAGTCCGGAGCGCGCGCTCTCGAGGCAGTGATCCGGGCGGCCGTCGCGGAACGACCACTGGTGATCCTGATCGACGAGATCCAGTCCGCAGATCCCTCGGGACTCCGGACACTGGTGTACGCCTGGCAGCATCTCCAAGCCGAAGGCGCGGACGTCCCGGCAGCCGTGTTCGCTGCAGGGCTCCCGAACGCACCCGAGACCATCGCCGGGATCGTCACGTTCAGCGAACGGCTTGCGTACCGCCCGCTCGGGCCGCTCCACCGCGAGGCCGAGGAGATCGCGCTCATCGGACCCGCTCGCGCACTCGGGGTCCACTGGACGCAACCTGCGGTCGACCGTGCGCTCGCGATCGCGCAGGGGTACCCCTACTTCGTGCAACTCATCGCGGATGCGGCCTGGACGGCTGCAGGACGGCCCGATCCGGGAAGCGCCATCGAGCTCAGCGCGGTCGAGCACGGACGCGACGCGATGCAGGCGGATCTCGATGCCTTGTTCCGAGCACGATGGTCTGCATGCTCTCCGTCGGAACGACGCATGCTCGCAGCCATCGCTGAGCACGGGGACGGGCCGGTGTCGCGCGCTGCGATCGCGGCGTCGCTGAACACGGGCAGCAACCAGCTCTCCACGCCCCGTGCACGACTGATCGACAAGGGACTCATCCAGCCCGCCGACCGCGGCACGCTCGAGTTCACGATCCCGGGGTTCGCAGCGTTCGTCCGCGACAGCGAGACGTAGGCACCACCCCTCGCGGTCAGCTCCCCCGCTCAGACCACCGACCACCCGCCGTCGCTCGGCAGCACCGCGCCGTTCACGTTGGCCGAGTCGTCGCTGAGCAGCCACGTGATCGCCGCCGCGAGCTGCTCGGGCTGCGCCACCGGCGGGATCGTCGTCTGCATGATCGGCCCCACCCGTCCGGCCGCGTACTCGCTGCGCATCGGCGCCTCGATGTTCGTCGCCACCGCACCGGGCGCGACGGCGTTGGCGCGGATGCCCTGCGGCCCGTGGAAGAACGCGACGCTCTTCGTGAACCCGGCGATCGCGTGCTTCGACGCCGTGTACGCAGCACCCGCGGCCGACGCCCGGAGCGCCGCCTCGGACGCCACGTTCACGACCGCACCGCGTCCGGCGGCGATCATCAGCGGCAGGACCGCTCGGGTGAGCCGCATCGGCCCGGTGACGTTCACGCTGAAGACGCGGTCCCAGGTCGCGTCGTCGACCTCGCTCGGCGGGAGGAACGCGTCCATGATGCCGGCGACGTTCGCGAGCCCGTCGACCCGGTCGCCCGCGGCGGCGAGGAGCGCGTCGATCGTCTCGGGCGCGGCGACGTCGCCGACGACGGTCTCGACGTCGAGGCCGGCGGCGTCGACGAGTTCGGCGCGCAGCACATCGAGCCGTTCGGCGACGACGTCGGTGGCGATCACCCGCCCGCCCTCGTTCGCGATGCGCGTCGCCGTGGCGCGTCCGATGCCGGAACCCGCTCCGGTGACGATGATGGTCCTGCCGGTGAACCGTCCGGCGGTGGTGTCGGTCATGTCGTCTCCTCACTGAGAGGCGCTCGCTGCGCCACCACAGTTGTAGCACTCAGTGCCGAAAGGAATCCATGAGCTCGACGAGCGACCGGCCGACCGGACGCCCGCGGACGATCGACCCCGCCGCGGTGTCGCTCGTGGCCCTGCGGCTCTTCGACGAGCAAGGCTTCGACGCCGTCTCGATGGACGACGTCGCGACGGCCGCCGGGGTCAGCCGCCGCTCGTTGTTCCGGCTCTTCCCGAGCAAGGCCTCGCTCGTGTGGGGCGGCCTCGACGAGTTCGCGGTGCGCTTCACCGACGAGCTCCGCCTCCGGCCGGCGTCCGAGTCCGCGTGGGTCGCGCTCCGCGCCGCGTACCGGGTCGGTGCCACGTTCCCGGACGACACGATCGAGATCACCCGCCACCGCCTGCGGGTCATCCGCGCGAACCCTTCCCTCGAGCGCGGCGGGGAGGCCGCGTCCACGGCCCTCACCGGGGTGATCGAGCGGTTCGTGGCCGAGCGGGACGGCGGCTCGGTCGACGATCTCGCGACGCGGGTCCGCGCACACGCCCTCGCGGCGGCGGCGAGCACGGCGCTCACGTGGTGGGCGACGCACGGCGAGGGCCGCCCCGAGGACGTCGTCGACGAGGCACTCGCGCTGTTCGGGTGACGGACGGGAGGCGCAGTGCGGGCCCGCACCGCGCCTCCCGTCCGTCAACGGTCGCGCCCACTGCCCACTGACGCCCGTCAGACCCGGCTCTCGATGCGCTTGCCGCGCACGTCGCGCGAGAGCGCGTCGATGCGCGCCAGGTCGTCGGCCGTGAGGACGACACCGGCCGCCGCCACGTTCTGCGCGACCCGGTCGGGGTTCTTCGACCCCGGGATCGGGACGACGTCGTCCCGCTGCGCCAGGATCCACGCGAGGGACAGCTGCGAGAGCGAGACGCCGTGTTCGTCGGCGATCGCGGTCAGCGCCCGGACGACCGCGACGTTCTGGTCGAAGTGCTCCGGCGCCCACCACTCGAGCATGTGCCGGATGTCGTCCTCGGGGTAGGCGGACCGCGGCTGGACGGCCCCGCCGAGGAACCCGCGCGCGAGCGGCGAGTAGGCGACGAGCCCGATGTCGAGCTCGTCGACGAGCGGGAAGAGTTCCTCGGACTCCCGGGCGAACACGGAGTACTCGGTCTGGAACGCCGAGATCGGGTGCACGGCGTGGGCCCGACGGAGCTGGTCGCCGTCGGTGTTCGAGAGCCCGAGGTACTTGACCTTGCCGGCCTGCACGTACTCCGCCATCACGCCGACGACGTCCTCGATCGGCACCGCCGGGTCGTGGACGTGCTGGTAGAGGAGGTCGATCGAGTCGGTGCCGAGGTTCCGCAGGCTCTGGTCGACGACCTCGCGGATGTGCTCGGGGCGGGAGTCGGGCGCCCAGTCGTCCGCGGTGAAGCCGAACTTGGTGGCGATGGTGACCTCGTCGCGGACGGGCGCCAGGGCCGCACCGAGGAGTCGTTCCCCGGCACCCCACCCGTACATCTCGGCGGTGTCGAAGTGGGTGACGCCGAGGTCGTGCGCGCGACGGATCGCCGCGATGGACTCGGTGTCGTCGGCGGGCCCGTACGCGAAGACCGTCCCCATCGCGCCGTAGCCGATGGATCCGACCGTGAGGCCCTGGGTCCCGAGAGTGCGCTGCTGCATGTGCCGTCCTTCCGTCGTGTCTGGCGACGCAGATGACACTGTACGCCCGTTCTGTCAGTCTCTGACAACTTGGTCATGTTCCGCCTCCCTCGGTACGATGCCGTCGTGGGTGAGACGAGCGCGCGGACCGGTCTGCGGGACATCACGCGCGAAGCCGTGCGCGCGCGGATCGCGGCGGTCGCCGTCGCCCGGTTCGACCGCGACGGGTTCGACGCCGTCACCGTCGAGCAGATCGCGGCCGAGGTCGGCATCTCGGCGCGGAGCTTCCACCGGTACTTCCCGGCGAAGGAGGACGCCGTCATCGGCGATCCGCTGCGACACCGGGGTGCGCTCGCGGACGCGCTCCGGGAGCGTCCGGACGACGAACCGGCGTGGACCGCGCTGCGCGAGGCGTTCGTCGGCATGATGGTCCGCGCCGACGAGGACCCCGAGTCCGGTCGGCGGTCGGTCCGCGTCATGATGTCGACGCCGTCGCTCCGCGCCCGCAACCTCGAGAAGCACCTCGCCTGGGCGGACGTCCTGACACCGATCCTGACCGAGCGGCTGCGCGCCGGGGGCCCCGACGGCGCCGAGCTCGGTGCGGCCGTCCTCGTGCAGGCCGCGCTCGGGTGCTTCGACGTCGCGATCGCCACCTGGTCCGTCACCGACGAGGACGCTCCGGCCCTGCTCCGCCGGACGTTCGACACGCTCGCCGCGGCGGTCTGAGCGGTAGGGTCCGGGGCATGAACGTGAACGGGCCCTCGCCCTACTTCCAGTTCGACGGCACCGCGCTCCAGGCACTCGGGCGCTGGCAGGACGTCTTCGGCGGCGAGCTCAGCATCGCCACCTTCGCGGACTTCTCGCGCACCGACGGCCCCGCCGACGCGGTCGCGCACGGGCAGCTCACCGGCGGCGGCATCACGCTGTTCGCCGCCGACGCCCCGACCGGCGAGACCTCGTTCTCGGCGACCGGGCTGCTCTTCTCCCTGCTCGGCGCCGCCGAACCCGACGTGCTCCGCGGCTGGTTCGACGACCTCGCCTCGGACGGCACCGTCGTGGACCCGCTGCAGGAACGTCCGTGGGGCGACTGGGACGGCACCGTGCGGGACGTCTTCGGCGTCACGTGGCTGATCGGCTTCGAGGCGGCGGCACTCGCGTGACCGACCGTCCCACCGTGCTCTTCGTGTGCGTGCACAACGCCGGCCGGTCCCAGATGGCCGCCGGCTACCTGCAGCACCTCGCGGGCGACCGCGTCCGGGTGTTCTCGGCCGGCAGCGAACCGGCCGACCGTGTCAACGCCGTCGCGGTCGAGGCCATGGCGGAGGAGGGCATCGACATCGCGACCGCCGTCCCCGCCGTGCTCGAGACCGACACCGTGCGGGAGTCCGACGTCGTCATCACGATGGGCTGCGGCGACGCGTGCCCGGTGTTCCCCGGGAAGCGCTACGAGGACTGGGAGCTCGACGACCCGGCCGGGCAGCCGATCGACCGCGTCCGCCCCGTCCGGGACGCCATCCGCGCGCGGGTCGAGCAGCTGATCGCGACCCTCTGAGCAGGAATCCCGACGCTACCGCTCGTCGAGCGCCAGCAGCGGTGCCCAGTACGCATCGGGCCCGTCGGCGACCACGGCGTCCGGTTCGAAGCGGAAGCCGTAGCCGCGGACGAAGTCGAGGGCCGCTGCCTGCTCCCCCGCCGCGTCGTCGTCCGCCTCGTCGAAGAGGTACTCGCCGTGCCCCATCCGGACGCCCGAGTCGCTGATCACCGTGAGGTCCCAGCGGCCCTCCTCGGCACGTTCGATCCGCACGACGGCGGCCTGCTCAGCGGTGAAGTCAGCCATGCGGCGAGCATACGGACGTCACGCGTCAGGCGCTCAGCTTCGAGTTGGCCGACCGGCGAGAGAGTGACGGGAGCGCCCCGAACTGGGGCCGGGTGATCTGGCTCAACGAACATGAACCATCTCTCACCTTGCGATACTGATCGGTATGACAACACCCGAGCCGCAGGGGGGCGGCACGTCACCGACTCCTCCCCCGTACCAGCCGCACGCCCCGGCAGGCCAGACCTTCGCTCCGTACCCCGGCGCCCCCACTCCGCAACAGCGCTCTGCCGGACTCGCGATCGCCGCGTTGGTCGTCGGGATCGTGGCGTTCGTGTTCGGATGGGTCCCCGTGTTCGGCGCGATCGTCGGCGTGGTCGCCGTCGTTCTCGGCGCGATCGCTCTCCGGAAGCGTCAGTCGAAGGGTCTCGCCATCACGGGCCTCGTCCTCGGCGCCGTGGCCACCATCACGTCGATCACCTTCGCGGCCGGACTCGGTGCGTTGGTCGGCACTGCATCCGACTCGGCGACGCAATCGTCCGTCGTCGCGGAGTCGGCCACCCCGGCGCCGGTCGCGGCCGAGGAGTCCGAGAGCGCCTCCCCCTCGGAGAGCTCCGAGTCCGAGCAGTCCGAGGCCCCCTCCGAGAGCACCGAGGCTGCGCCCGCGACGCCCGTGGAGTACACCTCCGCCCTCGTCAAGGCCGAGAGCTACTCCGAGATGATGCACATGAGCAAGGCGGGCATCTACGACCAGCTCACCTCGGAGTACGGCGAACAGTTCTCCGCCGAGGCAGCGCAGTACGCGATCGACCACGTGCAGGCGGACTGGAACGCGAACGCGCTCGAGAAGGCGAAGAGCTACCAGGAGGACATGTCGATGTCCCCCGCCGCGATCCGCGACCAGCTGGTCAGTGAGTACGGCGAGAAGTTCCTGCCGGCCGAGGCCGACTACGCGATCGCGCACCTCAACGACTGACACCGGAACGAGCAGCGGAGGCCCTGTCGAACGACGGGGCCTCCGCTGTATCGTCTGCCCATGGCGACGGTGCGGCAGGTGCAGGTGACGTTCGACTGCGCGGACCCCGAGCGGGTGGCGCGCTTCTGGTGCGAGGTCCTCGGCTACGTGGTGCCGCCGCCACCGGAGGGGTTCGACTCGTGGGACGCCTTCGACCGGGCGCTGCCCCCGGAGCACCGCGGCTCGGCGTTCGCGTGCGTGGACCCGACCGGCGTCGGCCCGCGGCTGTTCTTCCAGCGCGTGCCGGAGGGCAAGGTCGTGAAGAACCGCGTGCACCTCGACGTCCGGGTCGGCAGCGGGCTCGTCGGCGCCGAACGGCTCGCCGCCCTCGACGCCGAGAGCGACCGGCTCGTCGCCCTCGGCGCCACCCAGTTCCGCCGCATGCTCGCCGACGAGGTCAACGAGTCGTGCATCGTCATGCAGGACGTCGAGGGCAACGAGTTCTGCCTCGACTGAGACCGGTCAGGCGACGGGGCCGTACACCGGCGTCTCGGCCTGGTCGAGCTCGAGCTCCGCGGTCTGCTGGATGAGTGCGAGCAGATCGGCGTCGAGCCCCGGCGCGAACTCCTCGAGCCGCTCCGGCGCGATGAACGACGGCACCCCGGCGGGTGCCTGCTCGGACGCGTCGAGATGGGTGTCGTCGTTCGACGGGGAGGCGCCGCGGAAGATCTTCGCGGCCTCGGACGCACCGTCGAGGTCGAAGCTGTACTGCTTGCTCTGCAGCCCCAGGTCGACGAGCGCCTTGACCTCGGGGAAGGCCTCGGCGTTGGTCTTCGGGATCGGCAGGAGCTTCCCCCAGTCGACGCCGAGGGCCTCGAGCGCCTTCGCGTAGGCGTTCTCGTGCGCCTGGTCGCGCACGATCAGGTACGCGATGGTGCTGCGAGCGGTCGGGTTGTCGGTCATCTCGTAGATCCGGCACTTCTGCAGGCGGCCGGTCGACTCGAGCATGAGGTTGTAGAGCAGGTCGAGCGGCAGGTTGCCGGAGTTGTACACGTAGCTGCCGCTCCACGGGTTCCCGGCGGCGTCGACCGGCAGGGCTCCCTGGGCACCGACGAGGTAGTGGTGGATGTTGCCCGTGTCGAGCGCGATGTGCAGCGGGGTCGCCCCCTTCGCCCCGGGGGTGTCGAGCGGGTCGGTGAGCGTGCCGGAGTACTCGGGAGCACCGTCGAGCAGCCGTGAGATCGTGGTGCCGATGAGCTCGACGTGACTGATCTCCTCGGTCCCGACGCCCTGGATGAGGTCGCGGAACGGCTTCGCGGCCGGACCCCGGAAGTTCATCGCCTGGAACAGGTACTGCATCATCGTGCGCATCTCGCCGAACTGCCCGCCGAGTCCCTCCTGCAGGGCGTTGGCGGCCGCGGGGTCCGGTTCGCCGTCGGCGATCTCGTTGATCCAGGTCTGTGCGTGGAAGTACATGTGGTCCTCCGTCCGAGCGACGGATCCGCCGCTGTCCTCACGGTCCTCGGGGGCGTCTGGCAGCCCGTACGGAACAGCCGCCGAACGCAGTCGTGTCCGTGGTCGGGTGCGCGAACTGCGTCGCGATGTGACCGATCGGGGACGACATGCGCGACACTGGTCGGACATGGTCCACGATGTCGCGCCGATCCACGTCGATCGCCGGGGGTCCTCCCTCGACGACGCCGTGGCGCTGTACGAGCGGGTGTACGACAGCCGTGACATCCACATCGGCGATGCTGCACGCGACGGGTTCGCCTTCCGCTTCCGGGCCGTCGGTGACCAGGACGTGGTGGTGGGCACCTCGGACGTGGCGGCACGACGGTGGGGCACGATCGTCCCCGGTCACGACTACGTCCTGGCGTGGGCGACCGGCCCCGGCATGACGATCGACACCGGGACCCGCGACCCGGTGCAGCTGCTGCCCGGCATCCCGGTGATGTACCCGGTCGGTCGCGACTTCACGTTCGAGGGGCTCCCCTCCGGACAGCACTCGGTCCGGTTCGGTGGCGCGTTCCTCGAGTCGATCGCCGCTGCGCGCCGCGGCGACGACGAGCCGCGGCAGCTCGCGTTCCGCCGCACGCTGGGGGTGGACGCGCTGCGGCTGCTCCGCAGCCGGATCGGCGAGGCCGCACCGCGCCTCCTGGACCCGACCGCGCCGGAGACGGTCCGCGCACGCTGGAACCAGTCGATCGCGGACGCCGTGGCGGCGGCGTTCGACGCGACGCCGTCGTCGGCGCCCACGGTGGCGGTCGGGTCGTCGACGATCCGGTTCGCCAAGGAGTGGATGGTCGCGAACGCCCGCCGGCCGCTCACGGTCGCCCAGGTGAGCGCTGCTGCCGGGGTGAGCGCACGGGGACTGCAGGCCGCCTTCCAGCGGAACGTCGGCGTCCGCCCGATGCAGTTCCTGCGCGAGGCCCGGCTGCACGGGGTCCGCGCCGAACTGCTCGCGGGCGACCCCGAGCGTGTGACGGTCGCCGAGGTCGCGCTGTCGTGGGGGTTCAACCACCTCGGGCGGTTCTCCGGGTACTACGCCGAGGTGTACGGGGAGTCCCCCTCGCAGACCCTGCGCCGACGGGACGCGCCGAGGCCCTAGTCTGAGCGCATGTCAGTCGGTCTGCTCGCCATCGTCGACGACGTGCTCTCCGCGGCCCTCAAGGCCAGCGCCAAGACCGCTGGCGTCGTGATCGACGACGCCGCGGTGACCCCGCAGTACGTGCAGGGGCTCTCGCCCGCGCGCGAGCTGCCGGTCGTGGGGCGGATCGCACTCGGCAGCCTCTTCAACAAGTTCGTCATCATCATCCCGCTCGCGCTGCTGCTCACGGCGTTCGCGCCGTGGGTGCTGCCGTGGCTGCTGCTGCTCGGCGGCACCTACCTGTGCTTCGAGGGGGCCGAGAAGGTCACCGAGTGGTTCGGCGCGCACCACGTCAGCGAGTCCGAGGAGACCGTCGCCGAGCCGAAGCTCGTGTTCGGGGCGATCCGCACGGACCTCATCCTCAGCACCGAGATCATGCTCATCGCCCTCGCCGGACTCGACCCCGACCTCGGGCTCTGGCCGACGCTCGGCGCGCTCATCGTCATCGGGCTCGTCATGACCGGGGCGGTCTACGGCGCCGTGGCCCTGCTCGTGAAGATCGACGACATCGGGCTGCAGATGATGAAGAACAGCGTCCGTCGCACGAGACGGACGGGCGCGCGGATCGTCCGCGCCATGCCGACCGTGTTCCGTGTGATCGGCGTCGTCGGCACGGTGGCCATGCTCTGGGTGGGCGGACACCTCGTGATCGCGAACCTGGCGGAGACCTTCTGGCACGGCCCGTACGACCTGCTGCACGCGATCGAGCACGGCATCGAGGCGACCGGGCCGGTCGTCACGTGGATCGTGGACACCGCGGTGTCGGCGGTGGTCGGGCTCCTGCTCGGCCTGGTGGTCGTCGCCGTCGTGCTGGGCATCGGACGGCTGCGCGGCCGCACCCGCTGAGCGGCCGCGGCCGCCCCGGTCCCCGCGTCGGTCAGCGGCGCCGGCGCCCGGTCAGTTCCAGATCGCGATCCAGTCCACGCTGACGTGCCCGACCGCGCTCGCCGGGATCGCCCCGCCGTTCGTGGTGGTCTCCGCCTGCATGGTCACGCGGAAGGCCGTCGTCGGCACCGCCTTGGTGGTCGACGAGACGAGCTTGCCGTCCCAGTAGAACCGGACGATGCCCTTGTCCCACTCGGTCGTCGCGACGTGCCAGCCGGTGCTGTCCGAGGGCGCGAAGGTCTCCTTGCCCGGTTCGAACCGCATGCCGAGCGGCGTCCAGCTGCCCGGGACCGCCGAGGCCGGGCGGGGGCGGGCACCGAGGTCGGCCTCGGGCCAGTCGATCTCGCCCTCGTTCCAGTCGTCGCTCGACGGCCAGAGGATCGTCGAGAACTTGTAGCCCTGGGTCTTCGTGGTCTTGTACCGGATCGACACCCGACCCGTCTTGTGCGGGGCGTACCCGTCGGGCATGATCGCCGCGACGAGGGGCTGGCCCTTCTCGGTGTGCAGCGCGAAGTCGAGCACGCCGCCCTTCACGCTCAGGACCTTCGACGGCGCGTACTTCCCCTTGCCGGTCGTGTCCGTGAAGCCGTCGTAGAGACCGATCCGCGGGTACGTCGCCGCGAACTTGCCGACCGGCGCGGCACTGTCGAACCCGGCGCGGAACGTCTGCTTCCAGGTCCGGCCGTTCGTGGTGACGTTCGTCTTCGGGATCGTCCGGCCGTCCGGCACGGTCGAGGTCGCCTTCGACGAGGCGGGGAGGGCCGCTGCTCCGGCGGGCGCGCCGGCAGCGAGGCTGGTCGCGGCGACGAGTGCGATCGAGAGCGCGGCGACGAGGACGGACGGGGACCGCATGCTGACTGCCTCCTGCGTGGGGGTGTGCGTGTGTTGCGATGGCCGTGGTGCTTGTGCGATGGAGTATCGGGCGTCGCTGCTCGTCGGTTAGTCGATTCCCGGCCTGGATCCCCCGGCGTTCAGGTTCGCTGTACCCGACGTACCCGTCTACCCCCGATCGGTACAGCCTTCGCTGTACTGTGGGTGCATGCTGCTCGTCGCTCCACGCCTCGAGGTGATGAACCGCCTCGGCCGCGCCCTCGCCGATCCGACCCGCGCGCGGATCCTCCTCCGCCTGCTCGAGTCCCCCCGGTACCCCGCCGTGCTCGCCGACGACCTCGGGACCACCCGGGCGAACGTGTCGAACCACCTGGCGTGCCTCCGCGGGTGCGGGATCGTCGTGGCCGTGCCGGAAGGCCGCCGGACCCGCTACGAGATCGCGGACGCGCACCTCGCCCGTGCACTCGAGTCGCTCGTCGACGTCGTGCTGGCGGTCGACGACGGCGCGCCGTGCACCGACGACGCCTGTGCCGTGCCGCTCTGCTGCGGGCCGGGCGCATGAGCGCCGCGCTGCCCCTCGGGCCGCGTCCGACGGCCGTCCGGAGCGCGGTGCTGCGCCGCCGGATCCGATGGATCGTCGCCGCCACCATCACGTACAACGTCGTCGAGGCCGTCGTCGCGATCAGCGCCGGTTCGGTCGCGTCGTCCACCGCCCTGATCGGCTTCGGCCTGGACTCGATCGTCGAGGTGCTCTCCGCGGCCGCGGTCGCGTGGCAGTTCGCGGCGCCCGACCCCGAGCGGCGCGAACGGACGGCGCTCCGCGTGATCGCCGTCTCGTTCTTCGGGCTCGCCCTGTACGTCTCGGTCGACGCGGTGCTGACGCTGACCGGACTGCGCGAGCCGGAGCACAGCACGGTCGGCATCGTGCTCGCCGCGGTCAGCCTGGCCGTGATGCCGTTCCTCAGCTTGCTCGAACGGCGCACGGGCCGCGAGCTCGGTTCGGCGTCGGCCGTCGCGGACTCGAAGCAGACCCTGGTGTGCAGCTACCTCTCCGCCGCCGTCCTGGTCGGCCTACTGCTGAACACCCTGTTCGGCTGGACCTGGGCGGACCCGGTGGCCGGGCTCGTCGTCGTTGTGTTCGCGGTCCGGGAAGGGCTCGAGGCCTGGCGGGGCGACGCGTGCAAGCAGCCCGTCGCCGCGCTCACCGGCGAGCGCGAGGTCGAGGCCTGCGACTGCTGCTGAGGCGAACGACGGTCGTCAGATCTCGACGTCGCTGCCCATCGTCACGGTGCGGTGCGCCGGCAACCCGAAGCGGGCAGCCGGGTCGGCGGCGTTGTGCGCCAGCCCGACGAAGAGCTTCTTGCGCCAGCCGACCATGCCCCGGTTCCCCGCCACCGGCCGGAGTGCGCCGCGCGAGATGAAGTACGACGCGTTCGCCATCTCCTCGGGGTCGACGTCGAGCACCTCGGCCAGGCAGGCCGCGTGCAGGGCCTTCGGCAGGTCCTGGTCGTCCGAGAAGCCGAACTTGATCGTGATGTGGTCGATGCCGTCGTCCTCGTAGCCGAGGTCGTCACGGAAGAAGGCCTTGGCGTGCGGCACGTGGGGCACGTTCGCGGTGATGACGGACACGATGACGACCGTCCGGTGCACCACGTGGTTGTGCTCGACGTTCGCCCGGAGCGCCAGCGGCGTCGTCTCCTTGTTGGGGTGCGGGAAGATCGCGACACCCTGCACGCGCGGGATGCCCTTCGTGTTGATCTTCTCGATGAAGTCGGCGAGGGACCCCTCGCGCTCCTTGCGCTCCTCCTGCACGAGCTGCCGGCCGCGACGCCACGTGGTCATGAGCGTGATCACCGCGAGCGCGATCAGCAGCGGGACCCATCCGCCGTGCAGGATCTTCGACAGGTTGCCGGCGAGGAACGTCAGCTCGAGCCCGCCGAACGCCACCGCGGCGACGACGAGCTTCCACGTCTTCCAGTGCCACAGCGGCTTCACCACGAGCAGCAGCAGGAGCGTGTCGACGACGAGCGCACCGGTGACGGAGACCCCGTACGCGGTGGCGAGGCTCGCCGAGGAACGGAACGCGAGCATGACGGCCATCACGCCGATGAACAGCAGGAGGTTGACGGCCGGCAGGTAGATCTGGCCGCCCTCCTGTCGGGAGGTCTGCCGGATGGTGAGCGGCGGCAGCAGGCCGAGCTGCACGGCCTGGCGGCTCAGCGAGAACGCCCCGGAGATGACCGCCTGGCTCGCGATGACGGTGGCCATCGTCGCGAGGATCACGACCGGGATCTGCAACGCGCTCGGGAAGAGCAGGAAGAAGGGGTCCTTCGCCGCCCCGGGCTGGTTGAGCACCAGCGACGCCTGGCCGAGGTAGTTCAGCACGAGGGCCGGGAAGACGACGAAGAACCAGGCGCGGAGGATCGGCGTCCGCCCGAAGTGGCCCATGTCGGCGTAGAGGGCCTCGGCGCCGGTGATGACCAGCACGACCGCGCCCATCGCGACGAACGTGATGTACGGGTGCGCGATGAGGAACGCGATGGCCCACGTGGGCGAGAGCCCCTGCAGGACGCCCGGGTGCGCCAGGATGTGCGGCACCCCGGCGGCGGCGATGACGACGAACCAGAGCAGCATCACGGGGCCGAACAGGTTGCCGACCTTGCCCGTGCCGACCCGCTGCACCGCGAACAGCACCACGAGGATGACCGCCGCGATCGGCACGATGAGGTGGCCGACGCTCGGAGCGGCGGTCTGCAGCCCCTCGACGGCCGAGAGCACGGACACCGCCGGGGTGATGACGGAGTCGCCGTAGAACAGCGAGACGCCGACGATCCCGATGACGAGGAAGATCGTCGCTCCCCCGCGGCGCTTCGCGTAGAGGCGCCGGGCGAGTGCGGCGAGCGCCATCACCCCGCCCTCGCCGTTGTTGTCGGCGCGCATGAGCACGAGGACGTACTTGATCGACACGATGATCGTGATGCTCCAGAACATCATCGAGATCACGCCGTAGACGTCCTCCTGGTTGGCCTGCACGATGCCGCCGTCGATCGTGAACACGGTGCGCAGCGCGTACAGCGGGCTCGTACCGATGTCGCCGAAGACGACGCCGAGGGCGGCCAGGGCGAGGGCGGCGATGCCCTTCGCGGGGCCGTGGGTGCCGGCGTCATCGGAGGTCTCGGTCGTCGGGGTCTGAGAGCGGGTCTCGGTCACGCTCGTCACTTCCGTCTCTTCGCCGTCGGGCGACGGCCGCGGATCATCATCGCACCCGTTCGGCCGGAGCGCTCGCAGCGGGCGCACATGCGCACTCCGGCGGGATCGGGTGCGTTCCCCGGACGAACCCGCCTCCGCCGGAGGAACCTGTGCGGGCCGGAATGCCCGGGGGCGCCGGACACCGCGCACGTCGAGGAACGCGGTCGTACCGTCGGGACAGGACTCCAGGAGGAACCATGAACTTCGACGGCTTCGACCCCGCGGGACTGATCGTCTTCTGCGTGGCGGTGGTGCTGGTCTTCGGCGGACTGATCTCGAGCCGACGGCGCCACTGACGCCCGGCCCTCGGCCCGCGGCCCTCGCCCCTCGGCCTGCGGCGTTCAGGCCCGGTCGGCCCGTTCCTCCGACTCCAGCTCCGTCGCGACGACCGCCGCGAAGGCGTCCGCTCCGAAGTGGTCGTCCGCCGTCACGGTGACGACCGTGTCGCCGTCGAAGAGCAGCATCTGCCCGTACGCGCCGTGCAGCCGCCAGAGTCGGCCGGGGCCGCCCCACCCCGCCATCGCGTACCGCTCGTAGCCGGGGCCCGTGCCGTCGCGCTCGACCCAGTCGGTGTGCATCGCGTCGCACCAGCGTGCGCCCACGATGCGACGCCCCGCGAACTCCCCGCGGTCGCGCACCAGTCGGCCGATCCGTGCGAGTTCGCCGGTGCGCAGCGCCAGGCCCTCGCCGCCGACGACGTACCCGTTCGGGCAGCGTGCCCACGGCACGTCCTCGATCCCGAGCGGGTCGAACAACCGCCGGGCGACGAACGCGCCGACGTCGCCGACGCGGGTCTCGAGGACCCGCATCGCCGTGTACGTGCTCGCGTTCGCGTACTGGAACACCCGGCCGCGCGAGGGGCGCCCGAGGAACTCGGCCGCGAGGTCCGGCCAGTCGGTGAGCTCCGTCTCGGACCACGGCATGTCGACACCGCTCGTCATGGTGAGCAGGTGCCGGAGCGTGACCGCGTCCGTGCCCGCCCCGAAGCGGACGGCGGGCAGGAGGGTCGACACCGGGACGTCCACGTCGACGAGTCCGTCGTCGGCGGCGATCCCGGTGGCGAGGACCGCGATCCCCTTGGCGACGGAGTGGACCTCGCGGCGGACGTCGGGCGTCCAGTGGTGCTCGGCGGCGTCGTCCCCGACGAGGACGTGGAGGCCGTGGGCGGCGAAGCCGGTGGCGTCGACGTGACGGACGAGGGCGTCGAGGAGGTCGGTCGCGGTGCGCACCCGGCCATCCTCTCGCGGACGCGACCGCGAACGGACGCCACCGCGGACGGACGGGAGGCGCGGTGCCAGCCGGCACCGCGCCTCCCGTCCGTCATCGGGTCGCGTCGCGACCCGCACTCCGGTCGTCAGCGACGGCGGAAGTAGCCGTTCGCGCCACCGACGAACATGAGGATGGTCGCGACGATGACCGCGATGCCACCGATCCAGCCGAAGGCGTTCGAACCGGACGCCGCGCCGACACCGACGTTGAGGACCTGCAGGATCGCGAGCACGAGCAGGACGATGCGCGCCCAGTTGCGGCCGTCGCGCATCTTGAAGACGATGATGAGCTCGACGATGGCGATGATGAAGCTGATGATCGCGCCAGCGACCACCGGCCCGGTCCCGACGGCGTTCGCTGCGGCCGCGCCACCGCCGCCCGCGACGAGCACGACGATGCCGCTGATGATGTTCGCGAGGACGACCACCAGCCAGATCACGAACGAGACGGTGACGGTGGTCGGACGTCCCGACCGGGTTGTACCTGACATGCTTGCTCCTTCTGCCGCGATCGCGTCCAGCGACCTCACTGTGAACGTACAGCCCTGACGGAAGTTTGTCCGGTGTCCCTGCGGACACGGCCGGGAAGCGCACGCCAGGATGGGGGTGCAGCACACCGACGAGGAGGACCCGTGGACAAGGCCCAGTACTCGCAGCCCATCCGGGAGTACATCGAGCAGCTCCGGACCGAGGGCTACAGCGTCGCCGACGGGCACACCGCCGACCCGGACCTCATCGATCCGTACGGCAACCCGGTCCTGACCTGGCGCGACGACTACCCCTACGACGAGCGCCTCGGCCGCGAGGAGTACGAGTACCAGAAGTACCACCTGCAGATCGAACTGCTGAAGTGCCAGTACTGGCTCGAGGACACCGGGCAGAAGGCGGTCGTCCTCTTCGAGGGTCGCGACGCCGCGGGCAAGGGCGGCACCATCAAGCGGTTCACGGAGCACCTCAACCCCCGGACCTCCCGCGTCGTCGCACTGAGCAAGCCGAGCGAACGCGAGCGCGGCGAGTGGTACTTCCAGCGCTACGTGCAGTACCTGCCGTCGGCGGGCGAGATGGTCCTGTTCGACCGTTCCTGGTACAACCGCGCCGGCGTCGAGCGGGTGATGGGGTTCTGCTCCGACGACGAGTACGAGTCCTTCATGACGCAGGTGCCCCAGTTCGAGCGGATGCTCGTCGACTCCGGCATCCACCTCACGAAGTTCTGGTTCTCGGTCACCCGCCGCGAGCAGCGCACCCGGTTCGCGATCCGGCAGCTCGACCCCGTGCGGCGCTGGAAGCTGTCCGACATCGACCTGCTCTCGCTCGACCGGTGGGACGAGTACACCGAGGCGAAGACCGCCATGTTCGCCCGGACGAGCAAGCGGTACGCACCGTGGACGATCGTCCGGTCGAACGACAAGAAGCGCGCTCGCCTGAACGCGATGCGGTACTTCCTGACGCAGTTCGACTACCCGGACAAGGCGGTGGACGTGATCGGCCGGCCCGATCCGCTCATCGTCCGGCGCGGGAAGCGGGACGTCGACGTGGAGTAGGGGCGGCCAGGAGGCGCGGTGCCGGCCCGCAGCGCTGGGCGCGGTCGGAGCACGGCCTGGTTGGGTGGTCGCATGCGCCGCCCCGACACCGTCACCGTCGTCGTGCCGGTCCTCGACGACGCGGACCAGCTCCGCCGGTGCCTCGCGGCGTTGGCTCGCCAGACGCGGCTGCCCGACGAGGTGGTCGTCGTCGACAACGGCAGCTCGGACGACAGCGCGGCCGTCGCTTCCCAGGCCGGTGCCCGCGTGCTGCACGAACCCGTCCGGGCGATCGCCGCGGCGGCGTCCCGGGGCTACGACGCGGCGACGGGCACCCTGATCGCCCGGCTGGACTCGGACTCCTGCCCGGGTCCGGACTGGCTCGAGCGGGCGCTCCTGCACTTCGACGACGACCGCGTCGTGGCGGTGACCGGACCGGGCGAGTTCCGCGGGCTCGGTCGTCTCGAGCGGGCGTTCTGGCACGTGGCGTACATGCGCGCCTACTTCGCCCTGATGACGGCGGCGCTGTGGCGGCCGCCGTTGTTCGGTTCGAACCTGGTCATCCGGCGCCGCGCCTGGGAGGCCGTCCGGTCCCGCGTGCACCGGTACGACGCCGACGTCCACGACGACGTCGACCTGTCCGTGCAGCTCGATCCCGCGTGGCCGGTGGTGCTCGACCGTTCCCTCGTGATGTCCGTGTCGGGCGAGCCCGTCCGCGACCTGCCCGGCCTCGTCGTGCGCACGCGGAAGGCGCTCCGGACCCTGGCGCTCGGCGGGTTCCGGGTCCTGCCGGTCGTCCGGGCCGTGCGGCGGTGCTGGGCGACGCCCCGTGCCGTGCCCGGTGCCGTGGTCGAGCGCGTCCACGGACCGGACGTCGTGGAACCGCTCGAGGAGGTGCCGGCGTCGTGAGCGACTCCCCGCTCGTCGGGCCGCGGTCCGCCCCGGACCTGCACGTCCTGTCCCTCAACGTCCGCCGACGCGTCCCGCACCGTCGGACCGACCACCCCGACGCCTGGACGCACCGCCGCGGTGCCGTGCTCGAGCTGCTCGGGTCCGAGTCCCCGCACCTCGCCGCCCTGCAGGAGGTCCTGCCCGACCAGGAGCGCTGGCTCACGGATCGGTTGCAGCCCCGGTGGACCGCGGTGCTCCGGGGTCGCGGGCGCCGTGGCGACGGGGAGCGCGTCGGGATGCTGGTCGACACCGACCGTCTGCGGATCATCGGCGAGCACGTCCGGGCGCTGTCCCGACGGCCGCAGCGGATCGGGAGCCGGTCGTGGGGCACCCTGTTCCCCCGGGTCGCCGTCGGCCTCCAGCTCGACGACCGCGTCACCGGCACGCGCTTCCTCGCCGTGTCCGTGCACCTCGACGTCGCATCGCCCCTGGCACGCCGGCGGTCGGCGGAGCTCCTCGTCCGGTGGGCGGACGAGGCCGGGCTCCCGGTCGTCGTGCTCGGCGACGCGAACGCCCCCGCCGACAGTGCTCCGCACCGGGTCCTCACCGACGCGGGGTTCGCGGACACCTGGACGACGGCGGCCTCGCACGCGTCCGAGCAGTGGGGCACGCACTTGGGCTACCGCGCTCCCCGGCGGGGCGGACGCCGGATCGACTGGATCCTGGCCCGCGGTGCCGACGGGGTGCGTGCCGCCGTGTCGGCGGCGGCCGTGTCGACGCGCCGACCGAGCGGGGTGTGGCCGTCCGACCACGCCGCCGTGCAGGCCGTGCTCCGGTGGGAGGCAGCGTGACCACGACCACCGCGGACCACCGCGTGATCGACCGGCTCGGTGCGACGTTCCTCCGCCGACCCCGCGGGGCCGAGGTCGTCGCCGACGCCGTCCGTGCGGTGACGCTGGTGAGCCTCCCGGTCGCCACGATCGGGTGGGGCTGGATCGCGTTCGCCGTGCTCCTGCTCGCACTGCTCGGGGTCGTCGTCCCCCGCGTGCTCGGACTCCGACCCGCCGTCGACACCGCCGTGTGCGCACTGGCGCTCGTCGCCGGGTGGAGCAGCGTCCTCGGCTGGTACACGTCGGTGTTCCTGTGGGACAAGGTCGTGCACTTCGTGCTGCTCGCCGCGTTGACCGCGGTGCTCTGGGTGATCGCGAGCGACACCGGGGTGCTGCGCACGGGCGACCGGGTCGGCCGGGTCCAGGCGGTCGTCGTCGCCGGCGTGCTGTCGCTGGCGATCGGATCCGTCTGGGAGATGTTCGAGTTCCTCGGGCACACCTTCCTCGACCCGACCATCTACGTCGGCTACGAGGACACCATCGGGGACCTGGCCGCCGACGTCGGGGGCGGGGTGCTCGCTGGGCTCCTGCTGCCCTGGGCCGTGCGGGACCGCCGGGTCGTCGCGCCTCCAGTCCGGGACGCTGCGTCCGCAGCGTCGGTGCTCTCAGCTCCGGAGGAACGCGAGGATGTCCGGGTTGACGATGTCGGCGTGGGTCGTCAGCATGCCGTGCGGGTACCCCTCGTAGATCTTGAGCGTGGCGTCGGCGAGGAGCTCCGCCTGCTTCAGCGACGCGTCCCGGTACGGCACGACCTGGTCGTCGTCGCCCTGCAGGACGAGGACGGGGACGGTGATGGCCCTGAGGTCCTCCGTCTGGTCGGTCTCCGAGAACGCCTTGATGCCCTCGTAGTGCGCGAGCGCGCTGCCCGTCATGCCCTGACGCCACCAGTTCGCGATGACCGGCTCCGACGGCGTCGCACCGTCACGGTTGAAGCCGTAGAACGGGCCGGAGGCGACGGCCTGGAAGAACTCGGCACGGTTGGCGGCGAGCGCCTCGCGGAACCCGTCGAAGACCGAGATGTCGGTACCGTCGGGGTTCGCCTCGGTCGTGACCATGAGCGGCGGCACCGCCGCGACGAGGACGGCCTTGGCGACCCGGCCCTGCGGCTGGCCGTACTGGGCGACGTACCGGGCGACCTGGCCGCCACCGGTCGAGTGGCCGATGTGGATCGCGTCGTGCAGGTCGAGGTGTTCGACCACGGCGGAGACGTCGCTCGCGTAGTGGTCCATGTCGTGGCCGGTGCCGATCTGCGACGAGCGTCCGTGGCCGCGGCGGTCGCTGGCGATGACGCGGTAGCCCTCGGCCAGGAAGTACAGCATCTGCGCGTCCCAGTCGTCCGAGGACAGCGGCCAGCCGTGGTGGAACACGATCGGCTGCGCGTCGTGGCTCCCCCAGTCCTTGAAGTAGATCTCTGCACCGTCGTCGGTGGTCACGTATCCCATGGTGGTCTCCCTGTGGTTGTTCGGTGGTTCTCGGTCGGTCGGTCGAGGGGCCGGGGTCAGCTGACCGCGGCGAGGGCGGTGGTGATGACCGCGGCGACCTCGGCGGGGTGGGTCTGCATCACGAGGTGGGGGGCGTCGATCTCGACGACCTCGCGGACGCCGGCGCGCTGGTACCCGAAGCGCTCGACGTCGGGGTTGATGGTGTGGTCGGCGCTGGAGACGATGCCCCAGGACGGCTTGGTCTTCCACGCGGCCGCCGATGCCGGCTCGCCGAACGCGACGGCGGAGAGCGGACGTTGCGACACCGCGAGCACCTGCGCCTCGGCCAGTGCGAGCCCGTCCGCGAAGACGGCGGGGAAGGCGTCGACGGCGACGGAGACGTCCGTGCCGGGCTCGCCGCCGTCCACGGGGTAGGGCGCGTACACGAGGTTCGCGGCGAGGTCGCTGTCCGGGAAGCCGCCCTGCAGGGCCCCGAGGCTCTCGCCCTCCTCGAGCGCGTACGCGGCGACGAAGACGAGGCCGACGACGTTCTCGGCGACACCGGCCACGGTCAGGATCGCGCCGCCGTACGAGTGCCCGGCGAGCAGGACCGGTCCGTCGATCTGCTCGACGAACGACCGGATGTAGGCCGCGTCGCCGGAGAGGCTGCGGTTGAAGACGGGCGGGACGAGGACGTGGTGACCCTGGTCGAGGAGGAGCCTCGTCACCGGGGCCCAGCTGGAGGCGTCGGCGAATGCTCCGTGGACGAGGACGATGGTGGGTGATCCGGGCATGGTGCGGTCCTTCCGGGTCCGCAGCGGGAGGCGCGGACCTGCTTCGTCGAGGGCGGTGCCTGGTGGCGCTGACGACGCTAGGGGCGCGCGGTACAGGTGCACATCGGTCACGGTGACCGAGATGCGTTGCCGGATGACCTAGTCGCCGGACGAGCCGGCCGCCAGGGCCGCGGCGAGTTCCTGCCGGGCCGAGATCCCGAGCTTCTGGAACGCCGCGTACAGGTGGGCCCCCACCGTCCGCGGGGAGACGAACAGGTGCTCGCCGATCGCCCGGTTGCTCAGTCCCCGTGCCGCGAGCGTGCAGACCCGGAGTTCCTGGGGCGTGAGCAGCTCGACGCCGCCGTGCCCCGCCGCTGCCACCCGCTGCCCGGTCGCCCGGATGGCGTCACGGGTCCGGTCCGCCCACGCCGGCGCGGGCATCGACTCGAACAGCTCGAGGGCGGCGTGCAGGGCGGCACGGGCCGTGTCCCGCCGACCCGCCCGGCGCAGGCGGCCGCCGAGGCGGAGCAGTGCACGGGCCTGCACGTACGGCACCGGCCACCGTTCGTGCTGCACGGACGCCCACGCCGGTTCGAGGTCGGCGTCGGGGACGAGTGCGAGCCGCGCGTGGTCGAGCGCGGCGCGGACGATCGGCGCGTGCCAGCGGGCGTGGAGCCGCTCGAGGTCCGCCGCCCGCTGCTCGGCGTCGGCCCGGTTGCCCGACTCCAGCGCGGCGTCGACGAAGTCGTGCGAGGTGATGACGGCGAACGTCGGGTTGAACGCGTCGTGGTCGGGATCGGCCAGGGCCCGGACGGACTCGAGCGCCTCCGCCGCGCGACCGGACACCAGGGATGCCGCCCCCGCGGCGCCGAGCAGGGTCGCGCGCATCGCACTCGACCGGAGCACCTGTGCCCCGGCAGCCGTTCCGCCCGCGATCCGTTCGGGGTCCGGCTGCTTGCCGTCGAGGGCGTCGAACCACGCGAGCGCGCACCGGGTCGCGGCGGTGAAGCCGTCGTCACCGAGGTCCCGTCCGAGCGAGGAGGCCTCCTCGGCGAGGACCCGCGCCCGCGCGAGGTCCCCACCGAGGAACGTGGTCATCGAGGTCCCCATGAGCGCCTGCGGGAAGGTGCGCAGGTCACCACGCGCCCGCATGCTCCGGACGGCACGGTCGAGGAGGACGCGAGCCGTCTCGATCTCCCCGACGAGGTTGAGCGCGTACCCGAGGTACCAGGCGGAGCCCTCGTCCTCGGCGGTCGGTGCGGCGGCGAGCGCGCGTTCCAGCACACGGTCGCCACGCACCACCGGCTCGGTCCGGGCCGCGAGCAGGATCGACCGGGGGTCGTCGTCCGGCAGGGCGAGCGCCTCGACCACGACGAGCATCGGGTCGCCCGGGTCCGGTTCGGCGGTGTGGTCCCAGGCGATCGCGGCGAGGTGCAGCAGCGCCGCGGTGGCGTGGTCGACCCCGCCGCCCTGCTGCATCTCGGAGACGGCGTGCAGGGCCGGCCCGAGGTCGCCCACCGCGAGCCCGGTCCGACCGGTGGGCAGGGTCTCGGCGACGAAGGCCGCGCGTGCTGCGAGGAGCCGGTCGGGTGCCTCGTCGCACGCTCGCTGCACCAGGAGCGAGGCGTCCGCGAGCCGTCCGGACAGCCCGGCGTGCTCCGCCGCGAGGATCCGCCGGCCGACGCGTCGGGCGACGTCCGAGGTCAGCTCGGCCGAGCGCTCGTACGCCCGGCTCGCGACGAACGGATCGGACATCGCCGATCGCTCGTCGCCGATCGCGGCGATCTCGTCCGCGAGGTCGTCGTCGTGGCCGGTCGCCAGTTCGGCCCGCCACCAGACCGTGCGCGCGGGGTCGTGGTCGTGCTCCAGGACCAGGGAACGCAGGACCGCGGTGCGCTCCGTCGGCGACGCGGCGGTGAGGACCGCCGACTGCACGAGCGGGTGCCGGAACCGGATCGCGCGGGGCGCCACCCACTCGAGCAGCGACGACGCCGAGGCCTGCTCCGTCCACGTCGGCGGCGGGAACCTCCCGAGCGTCCGGGCGGCCACCCGCGCGGCTTCCTCGGCGCCGGTACCACCGGACAGGGCGACGGCGAGGATGGCCAGCCGGACGGGGTGGTCCAGCTCCGCGTACCGCGCGGCGAACTCCTGCTCCACCCGGCCCACCACGGGACGGTCACGGCTCCGGTCCCCCGGTGTCGTGCTGCTGAGTTCGTGCAGCGCGAGCGGGTTCCCCTCGGCGCGGAGCACCAGGTCACGTCGCGCCTGGCCCATCGGCGCCCCGGGGACGGCGTCGAGCAGGCGGCCGGCGTCCGACTCGTCGAGCGGCGTCAGGTGGAGGCGCCGGACCGCGGGGTCGTCCGCGGTCTCGGTGTTCCGGGTCGTGATCACCATGACGATCGGGTCCTGGTCGACCCGCCGGGCCATCATCCGGATCGCCCACTCGGACGCGGCGTCCATCCAGTGCAGGTCCTCGGCGACGACCAGGATCGGGCCCTCCGAGGCGGCGTCGGAGACCAGTGTCAGCGCCGCCAGCCCGGCGAGCAGCGGCGACGGCTGGATCCCGGTCGCGAGACCGAACGCGACCTCGAGCGCACGACGCTGCGGTGCGGGCAGGTCGGCGATCCCGCTGCGCAACGGGTACAGGAGCAGGTGGAGTGCGGCGTAGGGCTCGGCCGACTCGGCGAGGGTCCCCGCGGTCGAGAGCCGTCGGACGCCGAGGTCGGTCGCGTGGCGGACCAGATCGGCGACCAGCGTCGACTTGCCGATCCCGGCCTCACCGTCGATGACGAACGCGGAGCCGCCGTCGTGGACGTCGCGGAGGGCGTCCCGCAGGGCGGAGCCCTCCCGCTCGCGCCCGATGACGGGCTGCGCCATCGTCATGCCGCCAGTATGGCAGCGGTGGGGCCGCCGGCGAAGGGCCCGGCATCGGACGGGAGGCGCGGTGCGGGCCGGCACCGCGCCTCCCGTCCGACGCGGTGCCGGACCACGGCACGGCGCGAGCGGGTCAGCGCGTCGCGTCGCGCGTGATCGCCCGTGCGCACGCGTGCAACGCGGGCACGACGGTGCTCGGCTCGGCGTGCCCGGTCGGCATCACGATCGAGAGGGCCGCGACGACGCCCGAGGCGTCCCGGCTCGGCGCACCCGCCGCGACGAGGGCACGCGGGGACCGCTGCGAGCCGACGGCGGCACCCGTCCGACGGACGGCCGACAGGTACCGGCGGAGCTCGACCGCCGACGTCACCTCGTCGACCGAGGTCCGCACGTCGAACGTCGTGATCGCACGCTCCTGGACCTCGTCGGGCGCGAACGCGAGCAGGACGAGTCCGCCGCCGGTCGCCGCGAGGGGCATCCGGCCGCCGACCCGGTAGTCGACGCTCCGGGTCCCGCGCTTGGGCGAGACGCGCTCGACGAGGACCGCCTCGTCCCCCTCACGGACGCTGAGCATGGCGTGCTGTCCCGTCAGGTCGTGCAGGTCCTGGAGGTACGGCAGGGAGGCCTGGCGGAGCCCCACGCCCCGCGGGGCGAGGGACGACAGTTCGTACAGGCGCAGCCCGATCGTGAACCGGCCGTCGGCCCGGCGTTCGAGGGCGCCCTCGGCGACCAGGCTCCGCGCGATCCGCAGCGTCGAGTTGACGGGCAGGCCACAGCGACGCGCGAGTTCGCTCAGCGTCAGCGTCGGGTGGCGGTCGTCGAAGCACCCCAGGATCGCGAATGCCCGACCGACCGTCCCCGTGCGAGTGTCGCCCACCGCTGCACCCTACCGCCGACGCCGTCTTCCGCTGAGCGGAAACCCTCGCCGAACCGCTCTCGCGCCGTCCTACGCTCGGCCCCCGGACGAAGGAGCAGATCGTGGACGACGTCACCGACATCAGTCAGCTCGTGCTGCGCGAACGCCAGGGGCGGGACCGCGGGCGGTGGGACCGCATGCGTCACGCGTGGGAGCCGGACGGCCGCGTGCGCATCAGCTGGTTCGACGGCAACGCGCGGGACTTCGTCGCGGGGTCGATCGCGATGGCCGCCGGTGGGACGGCCGCCACACACCGGATGAGCCCGCCGGTCGTCGACCTCCTCGGTGACCGCGCGATCGTCGCCGCACCGGCGGTCATCGAGGTCCGCGCCGGACTGGGCGGCGCCGAGGTCGACCTGGCCTCTCGCGTCCGGCTGCTGTACCGCGCACGCCGGACCGGCACCGGCTGGCGGCTGGCCGCGATGACGTGCGTCTACGAATCCGACACGGTGACACCGACCGTTCCCGGCACCGTGCCGGACCTGTCCTCCGTCGCGGTCGACGACCGTCGGCCGTCGTACCGATGGCTCGCGACGATCCTCGGGGCGAGCGGTCACCGCATCGCCGACGACCTGCCCGGCACGGACCGGCCCGGATCCGTCGAGGCGGTGGAAGCCGCCGAACAGGACTGGCTCGACGGCCACGATCGCGGCGCCCGGGACGGAGACCGCGCATGAGCCGCTACGTCACCGCACCCACTGCCGACCACGACGTCGTCATCCGCGACGTCACCGTCGTCGACCCGCTCGACGGGACCGCCACGGCCGGGCAGGACGTGCGGTTCACCGGCGCGACCATCGCGTCGGTGGCCGCCACGTCGCAGACCGGGACGGCCGCGGGCCAGCAGGTCGTCGACGGACGCGGCCGGTTCCTGGTGCCGGGCTTCGCGGACATGCACGCCCACCCGCTCAACTCCCCGGACGACGTCGACGGCGCCTACGCACTGATGCTCGCGAACGGGGTGGTCGGGTTCCGCCAGATGTCGGGATCGCCCGCCCTGCTGGCAGCACGTGCCGCGGGTGCACTGCCCGCACCGCTCGGCGCTCCGGCACTCCTCGCCACGCCGGGAGACCTCCTCACCCCGGTGAACGCGTCGACCGCGGAGGCCGCCGTCGCGACCGTCCGTGACCAGCACGCCCAGGGTGCCGACTTCATCAAGGCGGCCCTCGTCGGGCGCGATGCGTTCCTCGCAGCACTCGCTGAGGCAGGTCGGCTCGGTGTCCCGCTCGCAGGACACCTCCCGAACGACGTGGACCCGCGCGAAGCGTCCCGAGGAGGCATGCGAGCGATCGAGCACCTCGGGCCCGGCGCGACCGTGTTCGCCGCGACGTCGTCCCGCGAGGCCGAGGTGCGATCCGCGGTCGGAGCGGCTCGCACGCCGAAGATCCCCACGGTCAGGCTGCCGGGCATGGAGCGCGTCATCGGTCGCGTGATCCGCGGCATCGTGGTGAACCCGGCCACGAGGACCTCGGACTCGTCCGCCCGCGCGCTCACCCTCGCCGACGACTCGTTCGACGAGGAGGCCGCCCAGGAGTTGGCAGCGCTCTTCGTCGAGCACGAGACCTGGCAGTGCCCGACCCTGGTCCGCCTGCACACGCAGCAGTTCCCGAACGCGCCGGAGCACCGACACGACGACCGTCGCCGCTACATCGCACCCGGGGAGCTCCGCTCGTGGGACCGGTCCGGCCGGAAGTTCGCCGGCCTCCCGACGGCGACCCGGGACGCCCTCGAGTCGCACTGGGCGGCCCAACTGCGCCTCGTCGGGCTCCTGGCCGCCGCGGGCGTCCCGATGCTCGCCGGGACGGATGCCGACGGTGCCGCTGGGGTGATCCCGGGCTTCGCGCTCCACGACGAGTTCGGGTACCTCGCCGACGCCGGTCTGGGACCCCTGCAGATCCTCCGGACGGCGACGTCCGACGCGGCGCGGTTCCTCGGGCTCGAGACCGAGACCGGACGCCTGGCACCCGGGTCACGGGCGGATGCGGTGCTGCTCGCCGCCGATCCGATGGCGAGTCACACGGCGCTGGGGCGCATCGACGGGGTGGTCCGGGCGGGGTCGTTCTGGGATCGATCGGCGCTGGACGGGATCCTCGAGCGGGTGGCGGGGGCGCCGGGGGCGCGCTGAGCCGACACCGCACGGCCGTGCGGCCGTGCGGCCGCCGAAGCGTGTCCCCGACAGAGGCACGCATCAGCGCGCGCGCTCCGTCAGGGTGATGGCATCGCCCGTCAGGAGTCTCAGTGCCGCGTCACGTTCTCGTTCACCCAGTCGCGCAGGTGCGCGAGCGGCGCGGCAGCACCGCGACCGAGCGGTGTGAGCGCGTACTCGACCCGCAGCGGGACCTCGGCGAACACGGTGCGGTCGACCAGGCCGGCCTCCTCCATGCGCTTCAGGGACGCCGAGAGGACCTTCGGGCTCACACCCTGCAGCTGGCGCCGGAGTTCCCCGAACCGCTGCGGGCCGTCCTCGAGCACACCGATCGCGAGCGCCGTCCACTTGTTGGCGAGCAGGTCGAGCATCTCGCGGCAGGGGCAAGCGGCTGCGTACACGTCGTTCCGGTCGCAGGCGTCGAGCACGTGCGCCGCTTCGAGAGGGTGGCTCGTCGAGGGGGTCACACCGGAACGGTAGCGCGCGCCGCGGCCTTCGACAAGGGGTCGATTCCCGATGGGTACTGCTGCCCATCAGGGATTCCATGGTTACCGCGGGGTAACCAGGGGCCCTTGCGGGTAACCACAGCACCGGGTGCAGAGTGCTGACATGACCACGACGAACGAGGTCCGAGCGATCGGACAGACGGCAGCTCTCCCGGTGACCAGCGCGCGCAGCCTGGTGCCGACGACCATCCCCGAACCGGTTCCCGGGCCCCACGACCTGCTCGTCGAGGTCCGCGCCGTCTCGGTCAACCCGGTCGACGTGAAGCTCCGGGGCGGTGCCGAACCCGACGGCGGCGTCCGTGTGCTCGGTTTCGACGCATCCGGCACGGTCCGCGCCGTCGGAGACGCCGTGACCCTGTTCGCTCCGGGCGACGACGTGTTCTACGCCGGGGCCATCGACCGTCCCGGGAGCAACGCCGAGCTGCAGGTCGTGGACGAGCGCATCGTCGGGCGGCGACCCCGCACCCTGTCGCACACCGAGGCCGCAGCGCTTCCCCTCACCGCGATCACCGCCTGGGAGAGCCTGTTCGAGAAGCTCCGCATCGGTGCTGACGCCACCGGGACCCTGCTCGTCGTCGGCGGCGCTGGTGGCGTCGGCTCGATGGCCATCCAGCTCGCCCGGACGCTGCTGCCCGGCGTGCGGGTCATCGCGACCGCGTCACGTCCGGCGAGCGAGTCCTGGGTCCGGGACCTCGGCGCACACGACGTCGTCGACCACCACGCGGACCTGGCCACACAGGTCCTCGAGGTCGCGCCGGACGGGATCGAGTGGATCCTGACCACGAACTCGGCAGGACAGCTCCCCGTGTACGAGCGCGTGCTGCGTCCCTTCGGGGAGATCGTCGCGATCGACGATCCCGAACAGGTCGACGTCGTAGCACTGAAGTCGAAGGCACTGAGCTGGCACTGGGAGTTCATGTTCGCCCGTTCGCTGCACCAGGCCACCGACATGCATCGTCAGCACGAGCTCCTGGACACCGTCGCGGACCTCGTCGACTCCGGCCGGGTCCGGCACACGGCGACCACCGTGCTCCGACCGATCTCGGCCGAGACCCTGCGGGAGGCACACGCCCTCGTCGAGAGCGGTCGCGTGATCGGCAAGGTCGTCGTGACCGACGAGCCGGGGCTCTGACCCCGAGTCCCCCACCACCGAGTACGGAACAACGAAAGGAACCAGCATGACCATCACTCTCGCGCAGGCACAGGAGATCATCGCCGCCGCGGACGCCAAGGCCACCGAACTCGGCGTCCCGTCGTCGATCACCGTCCTCGATCGCGGTGCTCGCATGGTCGCCTCGGTCCGCCAGGACGGCGCCCCGCTCGTGTCCGTCGACTCGAGCTTCGCGAAGGCCCGGACGTCGGTGTACTTCGGTGGCGCGGCGACCGGGGACCTCGCAGCTGCGATCCAGCCCGGCGCCCCGCTCTACACGCTCGGCTCAGCGAGCACCGAGCCCCTCGCCTTCCTCGCCGGTGGACTCCCCATCACGGACGCGACCGGGACCGTCATCGGTGCTGTCGGTTCCGGCGGCGGTACGCCCGACGAGGACGCCGTCATCGCGCAGGCCGGCCTCGACGCCATCCGATGAGCACGCAGGGGTTGGGCGGCACGACCGTCCTCGTCGTGGGCGCCGGATCAGGCATCGGCACCGCGATCGCGCAGGCGGCCGCGGGTGCCGGCGCGCGGGTCGTCGCTGCCAGCCGACGACTCGACACCGCGGAACAGGTCGCCGAGATCGTCGGACGCGGGACGGCGGCCGTCCGCCTCGATCTCGGCGACGAGGAGAGCATCATCGCCGCTGCCGACGTGCTCGGACCGGTGGACCACGTCGTGACGGTCGCGGCCGACCATGCCAACGGCCCCGTCACGACCCTGGCGGCAGCCGACATCGAGGAGGCGTTCCGGGCGAAGGTCCTCGGCCCGCTCCTGCTGACCAAGCACTTCGCGCCGCGCATGTCACCGCGGGGCTCGTTCGTGCTCTTCTCCGGGTACGTCTCGGCCCGGCCGCAGGGAGGGCTCGCCGTCATGGCGACGACGAACGGCGCGGTGGACGCACTCGTCCCGGCCCTCGCGGTGGACATCGCCCCGATCCGGGTCGTCGGGATCTCACCCGGCGTCGTGGACTCCGGGTCCTGGGACGGACTGGACGACAAGTCGGCGTTCTTCGACGAGGTCGCCCGGACGAACCCCGCCCGGCGCGTCGGAACACCGGCGGACATCGGGGACGCGGTCGTGTTCGCGCTCACCAACCCGTTCCTGACGGCGACCGCCGTGCACGTCGACGGTGGCCAGCGCGTCGCCTGAGCCGAGGAGGAAGTCATGAGCATCGTCGTCATCGCGGAGATCGAACCCGCGCCGTACAACGAACCGGCCGTCGAGGAGGCCCTGCTCGCCGCGGTCGCGCGGGTCCGGTCCGAGGATCTCGGCTGCGAACAGTACGACCTCCACCACGACGCCCGAACGGGTCGGTTCGTGATGGTCGAGCGTTGGGCCGACCAGTCCGCCCTCGAGAGCCACGCAGCGGGCGCCGCGTTCGCGGCCCTCGGCTCGGCTCTCGAGGGGCGCCTGGCGGTCCCCATCGCGCTCCGGACGCTCCAACCGCTGGACGTGTGAGACGACGAACGGCCCGCGCGGACCCGATCAGGGTCCCCGCGGGCCGTTCCGTCGTTCACCGGAGGGCGTCGTAGCGTTCGTGGACCGGGGCAGCGAGGGATGACCGTGCCGCGCGCGTGAGGTCGTCGGCGAGGACCTCGTGCGCCCCTGCCTCGACGCCGTCCAGGATCGCGGCGACGACGTCTGCCGGGTCGTTCTTCGGCATGTCCCCCGGTGTCATCGGCGTGTCCGTGAACGCCAGGTACGCGCCGAGCACCTGGACGTCGTCGGGGGCGAGGTCCAGGCGCATGGAGTCCGTCGCCGACCACAGCGCGGCCTTGGACGCGCTGTACCCGTTGCCGATCGCGAGCCAGCTGAGCGCGGACGCGACGTTCACGACCGCACCGTGTGCGCGACGCAGTGCCGGCGCGAACGCCCTGGTGACCTGCACCGGTCCGAAGAAGTTGGTCTCCATCTGCTCCCGGACAGCGGCGATGTCGCCGTCCACCAGGGATCCGCTGCGCAGCACTCCGGCGTTGTTGACGACGATCGTCGCGTCCGGAGCCGCGTCCGCGGCGGCCCGCACCGATGCCGGATCCGTCACGTCGAGCCGCATCGGGACCACGCGGTCGTCGACCTGAGCGCGTGGAGTCCGTGCTGCGGCGTACACCGTGGCCGCCCCGCGGTCGAGCAGTTGTCGGACGAACTCCTGTCCCAGGCCGCCGTTCGCACCGGTCACCACGACCACTGCTCCTGTGATCTCCGTCATGTCTGGCCTTCCTGTCGTCGTGCCGTCGATCGGGGGTGTGCGGGCATCAACCGACCGCGACGTCCGCGGCACGGAGCGCGGCACGGAGCGGCAGGTCGCCGGTGGTGATCTCGAGCTGCACCCGGCCCGGGTCCTGGCCGACGGCGACGTCGCACAACGCCGCCGCGACGTCCTCGCGAGCGATCCCGCGCCGCTCGACCCGGACTCCGGCCGAGAACCGTGCCGTGCCGGCGCCGTCGTGCAGCGCGTCGGGGCGGAGGATCACCCAGTCGAGGTCGAGCGTCCGGACGGCGGCGTCCGCGTCCGCCTTGGCCCGCAGGTAGACCTGGAACGGCTCGGTGGAGCCGCGTTCGTAGTCGTCGGCACCGGCGCCGGAGAGCACCACGAACCGCCGGACGCCGGCGACCACCGCGGCCTGGGCGAGGAGGATCGCTCCGTCCCGGTCCATCGCCAGCGAACGGCTGCTGGGACTGTTCTCCCCGGAGCCCGCTGCGAAGGCGACGGCGTCCGCACCGGTGAGCACCGCCGCGACGTCGCTGACCGAGGCGTGTTCGAGGTCCAGCACGATCGGGATCACGCCCGCACGTGCGAGCTCCCCGCGCTGGTCGGGGTTCCGGATGAGGCCGACGGGCACGTGCCCGCCGGCGCGCAGCTGTGCGGAGAGCAGCCGTGCGACCTTGCCGTGTGCGCCGGCGACGACGACTCGCATGGTGGGCCCGGTCACCCGACGACGACGTCGTCGATGCCGATGGAGACGATGAGCGGCTCCGGGAGCGCGTGGCCGTCTCCGTCGCGGACGAAGATGTTGCGCTCGGTGGCGAGCAGGAGGCCGTCGACCCAGGTCTGGCCGGTCATGTACTCGACGCTCGGCGAGGCACCGGCGATGTCGACCTCGTAGTCACGGCGACGCAGGACGCCGTCCGCATCGGCGTAGAGGGTCTGCGTGGGGGTGTGGGTCGCGATGCTGTCGGGGTAGGTGACGCGCAGGCGGTCCCACGTGGCTCCGTCCGGCTCGGTCCACGGGCCGACTTCCTCGACGCGGACGCCGGGGAACGTGAACGACCACGGCTCGGTGTTGTACGTCCACATGGCGTAGCCGGTGAAGTAGGCGAGCTGCAGCCGGTTCCACGGCGTCTCGAGCACGTGCCCGCGGAACGACGATCGCGGATCGGCGAGTTCCTCGACGACCTCGTCGCCGTGCGCGGTCGTGCGGACGACCGCGACGTGGTCGCCGGTGAACTCCGTACGGAGGTCGTCGGCGCCGAAGTGTTCGAGCGACGTGCGCTGGCGGCGGAGGTCGACGGTGAACCGACCTTCCTCGGCGATCCCCGGAACCTGCTTGAGGCCCCAGAAGGCGCCTCCGAAGTGTCGGTTCGCCGAGATGGTGGAGACGTCGGCCCAGCGGCTGCCGCCGTGGGCGTCGAGGATGCGGTCGAGCAGGGTCGTGGTGGTGGTCATGATCGCTCCGGGTCAGGCGGCGGTGGCCGCGGTGAGGAAGTCCTCGACGATGGCAGCGGCCTCGTCGGGGTACTGGAAGATCGACGCGTGGGCGGCGTCGGGGAACACGTGCAGGCGCGCGTCCGGGATGAGTCCGGCCAGCGTGTGGCTCCCGGGCGTCCGGATCATCAGGTCGTCGTCCCCCTGGAGCACCAGCGTCGGCTGCCGGATCCCGGTCAAGCGCTCGAGCTTCGAGATGTCCGGGACGCCCCAGGCGAGCACGGCGTCGTACTGCGCGTCGCGCACAGCGGGGGTGGTCGGCGCATCGCGGTCCTCGGTCCGAGCGCCCAACCGCCGGAGGAAGTCGACGCCACGAGCCCGGCTCGTGTCCGTGTGCGCGAAGAAGATGTACAGGAGGCTCTCCGCCGTGGGGACGTCGTGCCGTGATTCGCGCTCGATGTCCTCCCGCCATCCGTGCATCGACGGTGCACCGGCGGGGCCCGTCCCGGCGAGGACGAGCCTGCGGACCGCCCACGGTCGGAGGAGGGCCAGGTCCTGGGCGACGAACCCGCCGAGCGAGAACCCGAAGACGTCGAACCGACGGATGCCGAGGGCGTCGGTGAAGGCCAGCAGGTCGGTGGCCATCTGCCCCACGGTGGTCGGGACCGTCCCGGTCGACGCGCCGACGCCGGCGTTGTCCACGAGGACGACCTCGCGCCGAGCCGCGATCGGGTCGATGAGCGCCGGGTCCCAGTTGTCGAGGTTGCCGCGGAAGTGCATGAGGAAGACGAGTGGGACGCCGTCGGTGCTGCTCCCGAACCGGCGGTAGGCGTAGGTCGTGCCGTTCGCCGCGGTCACGGTGCTGGTCGGGACGGTGGTGGCGGTGTGACCGGCCGTGGTCTCCGTGGTGCTCATCGATGACTCCCTGGGTTCGACCGACCCGGGTGGTCGGTGGCGAGGTCGACGCTAGGAGCGGTGCGGACAGCGCCGCGTGCTCCCGTCAGGGACATGGTCCGGACACGGTCAGACACCGGCCGGCCGTCAGTCCACGTCGCCGGCGAGCGTCGCGCGGACCGCGGCTTCCTCGATGTCGAGGACGGTCAGCACCGCACGGACGGCGGTCTCCGCGTAGCGCCCCTCCCGGCGCGCGCGCAGGACCGCTCGACGTTCTTCGGCGATCGTGCGCATCCGCAGCTCCGCGTAGGAGGCCGCACGGTCGGCTCGGACCCCGTCGTCCCCGACGAACGTCTCGCCCAGCAGGGCGGCGTCGATCCGCACGCGTTCGACGGCCCGGTCGTCGTAGGCACCGTCGTCGAGGCCGTCGACGAGCTGCAGGCTCTCGGCGCGGGCCTCGGCGAGGAGCAGCTGGGTCTCCATCCGTTCCTGGTCGAGGTTCGGTGGTGGCAGCGCGACCCGGCGGATCACCCACGGCAGCGAGAGCCCGAGCAGGAGCGTCGCGACGACGACCACGAACGCGAGGAACTGCAGGAACGCCCGGTGCGGCGTCTGCTCGGGCAGCAGGAACACCGCGGCGAGGGTGACGACCCCCCGGACGCCCGCGACGGTGACCGGCAGGTCCAGGCGCCACTGCCAGCTCCGGCGTCGGAGCCGCGCCGGCCCCCATCGGTAGACCGCCGTCACGGCGAGGCTCCAGCCGAGCCGCGCGGCCACCAGCGTCACGAGGACCACGCTGATCACGAGCAGCGCGCGACCCAGCCCGATCCCGGACGACAAGGCCCCGCGCAGGATCGCCGGCAGGCTGAGTCCGATGAGCAGGAACACCGCGTTCTCGAGCAGGAACTGCACGGTGCGCCAGTTGAGCGACTCGGCCAGGCGGGCTTCGGCCGACTGCAGGACCGGCGCCCGGTACCCGAGGAAGAGTCCGGTGACGACGACGGCGAGTGGACCCGATGCACCGATGCCGTGCGCGAGCAGGAACGCGACGTAGGGCGTGACGAGGGACAGGCTCGTGTCGAGCACCGCGACGGAGAGCCGCCTCCGGACGGCGCCCATGACGAACGCGACCGACAACCCGATGCCGATGCCGCCGACCACCGCGAGGACGAACTCGCCCGCGGCGCGGACCGGGTCGAACACCGCGACGATGGCCACCACTGCGGTGTTCAACGCGACGAGCGCCGTCGCGTCGTTGAGCAGGCTCTCCCCGTCCAGGACCGAGGCGAGCAGCCTCGGCAGCGGTGCGCGCCGGGTGACGGCTGAGACGGCCACCGCGTCGGTCGGCGCCACGACGGCACCGAAGGCGAACGCCGCCGCCAGCGTCAGGGTCGGGACCACGGCCCACGTCACGACGCCGACGACCAGCGTGGTGAACGCGACGAGCCCGACGGACAGCAGCAACAGCGATTCCCGCCGGGCACGGACGTCCGACAGCGAGGTCTGCAGCGCCGCCGCGAACAGCAGGGGCGGGAGCAGGACCGACAGGACGAAGTCCGGTTCGACGTCCACGCGCGGCACACCCGACACGTAGGACACGGCGACCCCGATGACGACGAGGGCCAGCGGGGCCGACCACCCCACGCGCCGTGCGGCTGCACTGACGGCGACCGTCACGACGAGGAACGCGACGACCCAGGTGAGGGTCTCGTCGATGCTCACGGCGCCGGCTCCAGGGTGACCGTGGCGCGGCCACGCGGCCCGGCACGGCGGGTGCCTAGCCTTCCTCCATGCGCAGCCGCCGTCGCGACCCCTCCGCCCCGGACACGCCGCCCGCGACCGGGCTGGTGTCGATCCCCCTCGCCCGGATCCTCGCGGATCCCGTCGTCCGGATCGGGGAACCGCACGGCGAGAGCGTCGTCGAGCAGGTCCGCTGACGACGGGCACGCCGTCACAGCTCCGCCAAGACTTCGGGGACCGGAGCGCCGAGTGCGATGAGCAGCTCCGCGAACTCGCGGTCCAGACCGTGGGCCACGGCGGTGATGCGCCCGTCACCGAAGGAGCCGAACGACGCGCTCGGCACGTCGGCGGTGAGCAGGACCGGGTCCCCGGGCCGCTGCGAGATGGTCACGCGGAACGGCGCGAGCCCCATCACGCGCGGGTCGAACCGGTACATCCGTTCCGCGACGACGTGGTTCCCCACCAGGTACGAGACACACGACGACCGGTGCCCGGCGATGGCCATCAACGCGGTCGGTTCGTTCCGCCAGTACCGGATGAAGCCACGGGGTGCGTGCTGCTCGGTCCAGGTCTCGACCGTGTCCCAGTCGCGGTGCCGCGCCAGTGCTTCGGTCAGGCTCGTCTGGTCGAGCGGCGGCACGGCCAGCTCGAACGCCGCGACGACCTCGTCGAAGGGCTGCGCCATGGGGATGGAGAATCGGTCGGCGGTGTACTCGGTGATCTCGGTGTGCATGTCGGGACGGTAGATCGGCCGCCCCCGGACGTGCGTGTCCCCGCCCGGGCCAGTCAGCGCGGGCGGGGACACCGGTGGTTCAGAGCGCGGCGACCGCGGCTTCCGCGATCGCGAGGTCCTGGTCCGGGGACCCGCCGCTCGACCCCACGGCACCGATGACGGAACCGGCTGCGTCGGTCACCGGGACACCGCCCGCGACGAACGTGAGCGGCTCGTGGCTGGCCGCCCCGAGCGAGTAGAGCGGTGCACCGGGCTGGACGGCGCCGGCCAGGTCGCCGGACGCGGCACCGAACGACACCGCGGTGCGGGCCTTCGCGGCACTGGCGTCGACGGACACCAGCGGTGCGCCGTCCTGCCGGGCGACCGCGACGACGCGTGCGCCCCGGTCCAGGACGGTGACGGTCGAGGGGACGCCGAGTTCGGCGGCCTTCGCCTCGGCGGCGGCGATGGCGGCGTGCGCCTGGGTGAGGGTGAGATCGGTCATGGGCTGGTTCCCTTCGTCGTGGACGCAGCCGACGCTAGGGACCGCGCACCGTCGCAGCGTGTCCCCGCCCGGGTCACCCGTGCGGTCGCACCGGAGGCCGTGGGTGGTCCCGACGGGGACACGCCCTGCCGTGCGCACCGCTCCTAGCGTGACGATCGCCGACGACCTTCGTCCGGCACCAGACCACGACGCAAGGAGCCTGCAATGCCCACGTTCACCACTCCCGACGGCATCGAGATGTACTACACCGAGCAGGGCGAGGGACAGCCCATCGTCTTCGCGCACGGCTGGCCGCTCAGCTCCGACGCCTGGCAGCCGGAACTGAAGTTCTTCAGCGACAACGGCTACCGCACCATCGCCCACGACCGCCGCGGCCACGGCCGTTCCGAGAAGACCGCCGTCGGCCACACCATCGACCAGTACGCGAAGGACCTCGCCGCGCTCATCGAGCACCTCGACCTGCACGACGTGATCGTCTTCGGACACTCCACCGGCGGCGGCGAGGTCGTCCGCTACGCCGCGCAGTACGCGAACGGCCGCGTCGCGAAGGTCGTCACGGCCGGCGCGATCCCGCCGATCATGGTGAAGTCCGACAGCAACCCCGAGGGCTCCCCGATCGACGTGTTCGACGGCATCCGTGCCGGCGTCCTCGAGGACGCGTCGCAGTTCTGGCTCGACCTCTCCGAGAGCTTCTTCGGCGCCAACCACGGCCGCGACGTCTCGTACGGCGCGAAGCTCGACTTCTGGCGCCAGGGCCAGAACGTGAACCTGTCCGCCGCGTACGACTGCGTCAAGGCCTTCTCCGAGACCGAGCAGAGCGAGGACCTGAGGGCGCTCACCGTGCCGATCCTCATCAACCACGGCGAGGACGACCAGATCGTCCCCATCGACGACGCCGCACGCAAGGCCATCGAGCTCGTCGCCGACGGCACCCTCAAGACCTACCCCGGCGCCCCCCACGGCATCCACGGCGACTACCGCGCGGTCCTGCAGCAGGACGTCCTCGCCTGGATCAAGGGCTGACGCGACCCACCACCGGACTGGAGGCGCGGCGCCAGCCCGCACCGCGCCTCCAGTCCGTCACCGCTCGCGCCCCGGAATACGCAACCGCTCTGGATGGTTACAGCGGCACCGCCACAGGAGGCATGATGAACACCACGGCCACGCACCACCCCCGGCTCCCCCTGAACACCTTCGGCATCGCGTTCGGCACCGCCGGACTCGCCGGTACCTGGACGGCCGCCGGCAGCCTGCTCGGTGCGCCCACGGCGATCGGCGAGGTCCTGTGGGCCGCCGCCGCGATCGCCTGGGCCGTCACGATCGTCCGGTACCTCCACCGCCCCGGCGGGCTCCGTGCCATCGGCGCCGACCTCCGACACCCCGTGCTCGGGCCGTTCGCCGCGCTCGTCCCCGCCGTCGGCTCGCTGCTCGCCGCCCACCTCGCGACCTGGGCGCCCGTCGCCGGTGCCGTCGGCGTCTGGACGATGCTGGCGCTCACGACCGCCTTCGGCGCCTGGTTCGTCACCGATCTCCTCACGTCTCCCCGTGAAGCCGCCTCACTGCACGGCGGCTACCTGCTGCCGACCGTGGCAGGCTCGCTGCTCAGTGCGCAGTCACTCGCCGTGATCGGACACCACGACCTGGCGATGGGGTACTTCGCGACCGGGGTGCTGTTCTGGCTGCTCGTGGGCGCGGTGCTCATCGCACGGTTCGCCACCGGCCCCGCCGTGCCGCCGCCGCTCCTGCCGACGCTCGCCATCCTGTCCGCGCCGCCGGCGGTCGCCGGCAACGCCTGGTGGACCATGACGGGAGGCGCGGGTTCCGTCGTCGACACCGCCCTCGCGGGCACGATGGTCGCCTTCCTGCTCCCACACGCCTTCCTCGTGCGCCGGTACGTCCGGAGCGGGTTCGCGATCGGGTTCTGGGCGATGACGTTCACGACGGCGGCGAGCGCCACGTACGCGGTTCGACTGCTCTCCACCGCCGGCCTGGGCACCCTGGGGACCGTCCTCGCCTGGGTCGTCGTCGCGGTCGCGACCGGCATCGTCGGCAGCATCGCGGTCCGCTCGCTGGGGCTGCTCCGCAGGTCCGAGTCGAGTGGCTCCCGCCGCACCTCGGCCCCGTACCGACGCCTCGCCCTGATCGGCGTCGTCGTCGCGTCCGTCGCGGTGGCGTTCGGAGCGGGTGCCGGCAGTCCGCTGTTCGTCGTGTACCAGTCGGCGTGGGGCTTCCCCGACTGGCAGCTGACGACGGCGTTCACGGTGTACGCGGTCACCCTGCTCGGGACACTCCTCGTGGCCGGACGGCTGTCCGACCACATCGGGCGTCGGCCCGTCCTCATCGGGGCGCTCGTGCTCATGCTCATCGCGAGCGTCCTGTTCCTGCTCGCCGACTCGATCGGGTGGGTGATCGCCGCGCGGGCCGTGCAGGGGATCGCGACGGGAGCCGCCACCAGTACGTTCGCGGCGGCCATCATCGAGCTGTCGAGCGAACGACACCGTCGCACGATGACCGTGCTGACGAGTGCCGCTCCCGTCGGCGGGCTCGCGCTCGGGGCGTTCGGAGGCGGGATCGCGGCACAGTTCGCCCCGGACCCCACCGCCGCCGTCTTCCTGACCCTCGGGGTCGTCCTGCTCGTCGGCATCGCCGCGGTCCTCGCGGCCGACGAGACCGCTGACCGGCACGCCGGCGCACTCATGTCCCTGCGGCCGGTGCTCGCGGTGCCCGGTGCAGCGCGAGCGTGGTTCGCCGTGCTCGCCCCGCTGACGGTCGCCGGCTGGATGTTCTCCGGGCTGTTCCTCGGACTCGGCCCACGTCTCGACGACGGCGTGTTCGGCATCGACGGCGGGACCGCCAGCGCGGCCGTCGTCGCGCTGCAACCGGCGGCCGCCGCGGTGTCCGGCATGCTCTTCTCACGCGCCACCGCCCGGATCGCGACCGCGGTCGGCGCCGCGCTGCTGCTGCTCGGCGCGATCGGCGCCGGGTCGGCGATCCTCTCCGCGGACCTCCCGCTGCTCGTCGTGGCCGCCGTCGTCGGCGGGTCGGGCCAGGGCGCCGCGTTCGGCTCCTCCCTGCGGATCCTCGGACCACTCGCCGACAACGCGACCCGCGGCGGCCTCTTCGCCGCCGTCTACCTCGTCGCGTACGCCGCCTACGGGGTTCCGGTGCTCGTCGCCGGGTTCTTCACCGGCGCCGTCGGACTCGCCGGCGTCGGCGCCGCGTACGCCGCGGTCGTGGCGATCGCGGCCGTCGCCGCCGGGATCGGTCTGACCGCGCGGTCCCGGAGGGAGCGCGCGGCAGTCCACACCGCGTGACCCCCTTCCCGGTCACTCCACGTCAACGAACAGGACCACCATGACCACCACCACCGATCTCCACGGCGTCTCAGCCGCCGCCGCCGGTACATTCCTGATCGGCGGGGACCTGCCCGTCGCCCGACTCGGGTTCGGCTCGATGCAGCTCGCCGGCCGGAATGCCTTCGGCCCGTCCCGCGACCCGGAGGGCGCCCGCGCCGTGCTCCGGCGCGCCGTCGAGCTGGGCGTGACGCTCGTCGACACCGCGGACGCCTACGGCCCCGAGGTCGCGGAACGACTCATCGGCGAGGCGCTGGCCCCGTACCGATCGGACGTCGTCATCGCGACGAAGGGCGGGTTCGTCCGGGGACCACGGGGCGAATGGGTCGTCGACGGTCGCCCGGAGCACCTGCGCGCCGCCGTCGAGGGCAGCCTCCGCCGCCTGCGACTCGAGCGGATCGACCTGTACCAGTTGCACCGCATCGACCAGCGGGTGCCGCTCGACGAGCAGCTCGGGACCCTCGCGGCACTCCGCGCCGAGGGACTCATCCGGCACGTCGGCCTGAGCGAGGTGAGCGTTCCGGAGCTCCTCGCCGCGCAGCGGATCCTGCCGATCGCCACGGTGCAGAACCTGTACAACCTGGTCGAGCGTTCCTCCGAGGACCTGGTCCGGGTCACCGCGGAACTCGGCATCGGCTTCATCCCGTGGTTCCCGTTGGCGACCGGCGGCCTCACGCGCGGCGCCGGAGCACTCGGGGCGATGGCGGCACGGGCCGGCGCCTCACCGTCGCAGGTGGCCCTCGCGTGGTTGCTGCAGCACGCTCCGAACGTGCTGCCGATCCCCGGGACGTCCAGCGTGGACCACCTCGAGGAGAACGTCGCGGCGGCGTCGGTCGTCCTGTCCCCGAGGGACGTCGCGGTGCTCGACGGCGCAGCCTGACGCCCGGTACGTCAGACGGCCCGGCCCCTCGGGGCCGGGCCGTTCGCCGTGCGCCCGGGTCACGGGGACGGGACGAAGAAGTCCCGGTACGACGGATCGTCGGGGAGCGACCGCTCCGCCACCAGCACGGCGATCTCGCGCGGGGACCGGAGCCCGCGTCGACGCCACTGGTCCGGGTCCGCCCTGAGCACGTGCAGGACCGCCCGCAGCGGGTTCACCGCCGGACCCCCGGCCGTTCGGTCGCGGGCGTCGGCACGGGCAGGAGCAGGGTCTGCACGGCAGGGGTGGCGGCTCCCGCTCCAACGTGCAGCACGGCGGGCAGGGGCGGGAACGAGATCGTCATCGCAGGTCTCCTCGGTCGGGGTCACGTCGTCGCGACACCGAGGACGCTACGGCCGGTGGGGTGCTCCGCACGTGTCCCCCCGAGGACCATCCCCTCGCAGGGACAGGCGGCGCGAGCGTGTCCCCGACGGAGCCACGCGGACCGGCCACGTGCGGACGTACCGTGCCTGCACGAGGCGATCCGCGCCTCCGGTCGGTCACCCGCCGACGCGACCCGCACGGAGGACCGCCATGACCGACACTGCCACACACCGAACCGGACGGGACGTCCCGACCACGACCCGTGCGTTCCTCGCCCAGGGCGGACGCTCGGTCCGCGACGAGGACGCGTTCGTCGTCCGCGACGTCCCCCTCCACCCGGTCCGCCCGCACGACCTGCTCGTCCGGGTCGAGGCGGTGTCGGTGAACCCGGTGGACACGAAGACCCGGCAGGGCCTGCGGTCCGGGACGAAGCAACTGGGCTGGGACGCCTCCGGCGTCGTCGAGGCGGTCGGCTCGGAGGTCACCCGGTTCTCCGTCGGTGACGCCGTGTGGTACGCCGGCACCCTCGACCGCCCGGGGACGAACGCCGAGCTGCACCTCGTGGACGAACGCCTCGTCGGTCGCCGCCCCGCGACGCTGGACCACGCCGAGGCCGCGGCGCTCCCGCTCACGGGGATCACCGCCTGGGAGACACTGTTCGACCGGTTCCGCCTGACGGAGTCGAGTACCGGCACCCTGCTCGTCGTCGGAGCACCCGGCGGTGTCGGGTCGGTGCTCGTCCAGCTCGCGAAGGCGCGCACCGGCCTCACGGTGCTCGGGACCGCCGGCCGCTCCGAGAGCCGCGACTGGGTGTCGTCGATGGGAGCCGACCACGTCGTGGACCACCACGACCTCGTCGGCGGCGTGCGGTCGGTCGCGCCGGACGGGGTCGACTACGTCTTCACCGCGCACTCGGCGGGCAACGTCACCACCTTCGCCGATCTGGTCCGCCCGTTCGGCCAGATCACCGCGATCGACGACCCGCGCGGGCTCGACCTCTACCCGCTCAAGCGGAAGTCGATCGCCTGGCACTGGGAACTCATGTTCACCCGATCGGCGTTCGGGACGCCGGACATGGGCGAGCAGGGCCTGCTCCTCGATGCGCTGGCGGACCTCGTGGACGCGGGTCGCGTGCGGACCACCGCGACGTCGGTCGTCCGGGGGCTCGACCCGGCCGGCCTCCGCGAAGCGCACCGTCAGGTGGCGGGCGGGACCGCGATCGGAAAGGTCGTCGTCGCGCGCTGAGGCGTGCGCGGTGGGCCGGGTCCGGTCAGCCGGGCGGGACCGTTCGGCCGGGCGGGACCGTTCGGCCGGGCGGGACCGGTCAGCCGGGCCGGGTGGGGTGGCCGCGGCGGGGGCTGTCAGTCGGCGAGGCTGTCAGTCGGCGAGGCTGTCGGCGAGGCTCGACAGGCGGCGGGCGGACTGCTCGTCCGCGCCACGCCACAACAGCAGCGTGTCGCCGTCCGGGCCGGGCACCGCGAACCGGTGGTAGGCGAGGGCCAGGTGACCGACCACGGGGTTGTCGAAGCCGACGACCCCGTCCGGATCCGCAGTGTCCGGCCCAGCCCAGAGTCGAGCGAAGGCGTCGCTCCGGGCCGCGAGCTCCCCGACCAGTTCGACGTACCCGCGGTCCTCCTCGTGCTCGTCGAGGGAGCGCCGCAGCTCCGCGACGACGCGGGCGCCGAGCGGCACCGCCTCCGCCGTCTCCGACGACGCGCGGAACGCCTCGTCGCCCTCAGGCCGCAGGAACGTCGCCCGCGCGAGGTTCGCACCGGACCGGAACGTCGGGTGCACGGCCCCGGCCAACGCGTTCGCCACCCGGACGGTCAGGTGTCGGTCGTAGACGACCGCGGGGACCGTCCGCCACGGCAGCACGAGCCTGCCGAGCAGTGCTCGTGGGTGGTCGACCCCGTCGTCCGTGCTCACGGACGGAGCGTACGGCCCGGGTGTCGACGGCATCGTGTCCCCGGCGGGGACACCATCGGCGCGATCCGGTCGAGCCGCCGACATGTGGTCATTCGACCGATGCCCGGAGGGGACGACCAGCGGCAACGTGGAGCACGGTTGCCGGACGTCCCGGGAACGCTCGCCACGACCCGGGAGACACGATGCCCGCTCAGACCTCCTTCCTCGGCGAGTACCTCCGCGCACGCCGGGCCCTCGTCCGACCGGCCGACGTGGGCATCGACTCCTCACGGGCTCGGCGGGTGCCGGGACTCCGCCGCAGCGAGGTGGCGGGACTGGCCGGGATCAGCCAGGAGTACTACCTCCGGCTCGAGCAGGGCCGGGACCGGAGGCCCTCGCACCAGGTGCTCGGCGCGATCGTGCGGGCCCTGCGCCTCGACGACGTCGCGCTCGAGCACATGCACCGGCTCGCCCGACTCGACGAGGGCGGCCCGACCGGGAGCACCACCGACGACGGGGCGGGACCGCCCGCACCGGTCGAGCCCGCACTGCTCGAGCTCGTCGACGGGCTGTCCGGCGTGCCCGCGATGCTCATGAGCGCGGAGCAGGACGTCCTGGCGTCGAACACGTTGGCCCGGGCGATCAGGCCGCGGCTGCTGCCAGGGTCGAACTTCCTGTTCCACCTGTTCACCGACCGCGCGCGCGCCGAGGTCATCGACTGGGAGGACGACGCCCGACGGGCGGTCGCCAACCTGCGGTTCCACGGTGATCCGAGGAACGCCCGTCACCGCGAGGTCGTCGGGACCCTGGCGATCCGGGACGCGACCTTCCGGGAACTGTGGGCCCGGCACGACGTCGAGCAGCAGGTCACGTGGGTCGCTCGGATCCGACTCGGCACCGCCGAACCGGTCGAGCTCACGTGCCACTCGCTGGCCGTCCCGGGCGGCAGCGGGCGGTCGGTGATGACCCTGACCGCCGAACCGGGGACGGCGGCGGCCCTGGCGTTGCAGCGGTTCACCGCGATGCGCCGCGGTCTCGGCGCTCGCTCGGCCGACAGCGAGGTCGGACGCGTGGCGTGACCGTCTGCTCGCGCCCTCAGTCGGAACGGTCCGAGGGCCGCAGCGCACCGGCCAGCTGGGACCGTCTGCTGATGCCGAGCTTCGTGAACGCCCGGGACAGGTGCGCCGCGACCGTCCGGTGCGAGAGGTAGACCTCGTCCGCGATCTCCTTGTTGGTGCGCCCGGTCGCCGCCATACGCGACACGAGGAGCTCCTGCGCGGTGAGGAGTCGAGCCGGCGCCCGGTCCGTCGACGTCCGGTCCGTCGACTGTCCACCGGTCGCCCGGAGTTCGGACGCGGCGCGCGCGGCCCAGTTGCGGGCGCCGATGCGGTCGAACAGCCGGGCCGCCTCGGACAGGTGCTGACGTGCATCGACGATCCGGCGGACGCGCCGCAGCCGTTCACCCAGGTGCAGTCGCGCGACCGCGAGGTCGAACGGTGTGTCGATCGCCGAACCGAGGTCGACCGCCGCGGCGAGGTGCCCGAGGGCCGTCTCGTCGTCCGGTGCGAGGAGACCGCGCGTCCGCTCGACGAGCAGCGCGAGGTGCGGCGAGCCGGTCGTGGCGGCCGCCGCGGCGGCGTCCGCCAGCCAGGCGCGGACCGAGTCGGTGTCGCCCGCGCGGACCGCCGACTCGACCACGTCGGCGCCCGCCCACAGCGCCACCGCGCCGTTCGCCCGTGTGCGCACCTGGTGTGCCACGGCGTCCTCGTGGCGTCCCTCGTCGACGGCGATGAGTGCTGCCGCCCACGCGGCGGTCGCGACGATGCGCGCGAAGGCGCCGGCCACCGGGATCTCGTCCAGGGCCGCGAGTCGTGTCCGGGCCGTGGCCGTGTCCCCGGCGCGCACGAGGGCCCGAGCCGCCTCGGAGAGCGCCATCCCGGCGACCACCGGGAGATCGAGCTCGCGGCTGAGACGCTCCGCGCGATCCGCGTCGGCGAGCCCGTCGGTGAGGTGGCCCGCCGTGACGCGGGGTGAGGCACGTCCGCATAGAGCGGTGGTCTCGTCGCTCGTGCGTGCCGCATCGTGGAACAGCCGGACGCCAGCGGTCCAGCACCGGTCCGACGTGGCCATGTCGCCGGACTCCTCGGCGGCGAACGCCAGGCAGTTCACGATGACGCCGTCGGTCGCCTGTGCACGGGCGAGGAACCGGTCCACGGTGCGCTCGTCGAGACGCTGCCCGGGACGGACGAGGGCGAGTGCCACCTCGGCGAGCACCGCGTCGTCGGCGTCCCCGCGTCCGCCCGGAGCGTGGTCGACGTCCTCCACCGTGGCGGCCACGAGCGCTCGGACGGCGTCCGCCTCCTGGTGGATGTAGCACTTCGCCGCCGCCCACAGCAGGACCTCGGCACGCTCGGTCGGATCTGCCCGGGTCGTCGCGAACGCCACGAGCTCCTCGGCCGTCCGACCGCGGTGATCCGCGGTCATGCTCAGCATCCACTCCGCGCGCGCGAACCGGTGCTGTGTGCGGCCGTCCGACAGATCGGTGAGCGGCTTGGCACGGTCGAGCAAGGCGGACGCCTCACCCGAGGCGCCGGCGCGTCGGGCCGCCTCGGCGGCCTCCACCAACCGGTTCGCCTGCTGGGTCGGGTCGGGCGAGAGGTCGGCGGCTCGCCGCCACGCGGATGCCGCCTCGGCGGGGGCGCCTTGCCGGAGCGCAGCACTCGCCACGGCGTCGAGCTCGGCGGCGACCGCCTCGTCGAGGCCGGTCGTCGCCTCGGCCCGGTGGATCGCACGGCGACTGGGCGAACGGACCGCCAGTGCCAGGGCGTGGTGGACCTCGCGCCGACGGACCGGATCGGCGGCGTCGTAGTGCGCCGACCCCACCAGCGGGTGCCGTGGCACGAACCGGTCGCCGTCACGCCGCAGCAGACCCTCGCGCTCGAGGGTCGCCAACTCGCCTGCGCCGAGTCCGACACCCACGAGTGCCTGCTCGAGCTCCCGTGCGGTGGCGTCCTCTCCGGCGACCGCGACGAGCAACGCCCGCTGGGTCGTCTCCGGGAGCAGCAGGACACCGGCGAGGAACGTCCGCTCGAGTCGGGCGGACATGCGTTCGGACAGTGGTCCGCGCGCAGTGCCGGCGACGGGCGCGGAGAACTCGAGCAGGGCGAGCGGGTTGCCGTACGACTCCCGACGCACCCGTGCCCGTTCCCCGGTCGGCAGGTGGTCCGCGACGTCGGTGAGCAGTCGGTCCGCCGCGGCGTCGTCGAGCGGGCCGACGTGGAGCACGGTCGGGAACGCGTCCTCGTGGTCACCGACAGGGGTACCGCTCCGGGTCGTCGCGACGAGGAGGACGGGGAGTCCGCGGACCCGCGATGCGACGAAGAGGAGCGCCTCGAGCGAGGTCCGGTCCGTCCAGTGCAGATCGTCGACGAGTGCCACCACGGTGCCGTGACTGCTCGCCTCCTCGAGCAGCCCGAGCACGGCGATGCCGAGCAGGAGCCGGTCGGGGGCCGGTCCGTCACGACGGCCGAAGGCGACGTCGAGGGCCGAGGCCTGACGATCGGGGAGGGCGGCCGCGAAGGGCAGGAGCGGGTGGAGCAGCTCGTGCAGGCCGCCGAACGGGATCTCGGTCCCGCTGCGGACCCCACGGGCACGGAGGACGAACCGGACGTCCGCGGTGGCGTCCGCGGCGACGGTCTCGAGCAGCGCGCTCTTGCCGATGCCGGGATCGCCGTCGACCAGGACCGCGGTACCGTGCCCCCGCCGGGCGTGGTCCAGGGCACCGGCCAGGACGAGGAGTTCGGCCTCGCGGCCGACCAGTTGCGAGGCACGTTCGGGCACGGTGTGAGCATACGTCGCCGTCAGTCGCCCGGCGAGGTACTCCTCCGTGTCCGCCCCGGCACGGCCGGCAGGAGGGTCGACAGCACGACGAGAGCCGTGCACAGCGCGCCGATCACCACCAGGACCGCGACGGGGACGATCGGCCTGGTCGACGGGTACCGCCCGACGAGCACCGCCCACTCCGCGATGACGGAGACGCCCACGGTGGCCGCGGCGATGAGCGTGCCGCTCACCCCGAGGACGACACCCTCGAGTGCCGCGACGGCCACCGGTAAGGCCGGGGTCGCGCCGACGGCCAGGAGCTGCTCGCGCTCCTGCGCGCGGTCCCGAGCGGCCATCGCCGCCGTCGCCGCGGCCCCGACGGCGGCGAGCAGGACCGGGCCGCTGAGGACGAGGACGGTCGTCACCGCTGAGCCGCTCCCGGTCGCGTCGTCTCCGATCGCGGTCGCCGCCGTCCGCTGACCCCCGACGAGCGCCGTCGGCAGGGCCACGGCCACCAGGAGCGCCGCGAGCGTCGTGTCGCTCCGAGCCGCAGCCCGCCGGACAGCTGCGCGCGCGAGAGCGAAGGACACCGACGCGCTCGCCGGCACCGCCGCCGTCCAGAGCCGGACGACGGGTGCACCGACCGACCTGCCGAGGACGGCGACCACCGCGACCAGCACCGGACCGATGAGGAGTGCCGACGCCGCGCCGTCCGGTACGGACGCCGGGAGTCCGGCGAGCATGCTCGCCGCGAGCGCCGTCAGCAGTGCCGCGACCGTGGCACGGAGGATCGGCGGTCGACGTCCGCGCACACCCGGTCCGACACCGAGCAGCGTCGGGGTCGTGGCGGCGCGGCGGCTCCCCGAGAGCCCGGCGACGACCGCGGCGGTGACCGTCAGCCCGACGACGACGACGGCCTCGGCCCAGGAAGCGGCCACCCGGACCCCGTCGAGTCCGGAGGCTCCGGCCAGGGCGGCGTCGACGGCGGCCGGGACGACGGCGCCAGCCGCGGCCGCTCCGACCACGGCGCCGAGCACGGCGACGAGTGCGGTCTGGACGAGCACCGTCACACGGACCCCTCGAGGAGTGACGCCGGCCAGCTGCCAGAGGGCGTACGTCCGCTCCAGGAGCCCCGCGGTGAGCCGCACCACGGCGGACACCACCACGAGGATCGCGATGAGCCCGAACGCGGCGGTCGTGCCCGCGATGGACAGCAGCGCCAGCCCCCGGACCCCGGGTGTCCGCAGGCCGCCGACCACGAGCACACCGGGGACGCTGCCGGCCAGTGCGGCGACCGCGGACACCGCGCACAGGCCGGCCCAGACGCGCCACGACGTGCGGAGATCGGCTGCCGCCAGTCGGACGAGGATCATGCGCGTACCGACGCACGCTCGATCGAGTCGAAGAGCGCGTCGACGTCCGGTGCGACCAGCTCCGCGTGGACGATGCCGTCCCGCAGGACGATCGCGCGGTCGGCCCGCGCCGCGGCCGCGAGGTCGTGCGTCACCATGACGACCGAACGCTGCCCCGAGGCGGTGTGCCGCAGCAGGTCGAGCACCGCGCCGCCGGCCACCGTGTCGAGCGCCCCGGTCGGTTCGTCGGCGAACACCACCTGCGGCCGTGCGACGAGCGTCCGGGCGATCGCCACGCGCTGCTGCTGTCCGCCGGACATCGAATCCGGGTACCGGTGTGCGGAGTCGAGCATGCCGACGGCGTCCAGGGCGGCGTCGACCGTCCGGCGATCAGCGGGGCGTTTCGCCAGGCGTGCCGGCAGCGCCACGTTCTCCCGGGCGGTGAGTGCCGGGAGCAGGTTGTACGACTGGAAGACGAAGCCGACCCGACCGCGTCGGAACCGGGCCGACCGCTGCCGCGAGAGCGGGCCGATGTCGGTGCCGTCGATCTCCACGGTGCCCCGGAGCGGGCGTTCCAGACCCGACAGGCACGCGAGCAGCGTGCTCTTGCCGGAGCCGCTCGGGCCGACGACCGCCAGCATCTCGCCGCGCTGGACGTCGAGCGACACCCCGCGCAGGACCGGCTCGGCCGCGCGACCGGGATAGGCGTGCTCGACGTCGCGGGCGCGCACGATGGGTCGGTCATCAGGGTCTCGCTGCACCGTCGCAGGCTAGCCAGCGAGGAAGGCCGTGCGCCTGTCTCTGCCGGGGACAGGCTCCGCTCAGGGCGCGCGGCCGTCGATCCGCTCGAGCAGCGCGCGGAGCTCGCCGAGCACCGCACCCGCCTGGGCGTCCGCCCGATCGGCGTCGACCAGGGCGATCCCCCGCTCGGCGTCGCGTCGGGCTCCATCGGCCTCCCCGGAACCGAGCAGCGCCTCGGCACGCTGTCGGAGCGCGCGAGCAGCACCCGTGTCCCACGACAGCGCCGACGCCGCACCGAACCCCGCGTCCGCCGCGTCCCGGGCGTCGTCCCATCGCCCCAGCGCGTTGGCCGACTTCGCGATCTCCTCCAGCGCGACCACCCGGGTGAACACCGCCCCGGGGTCGCCCTCCCCGACCCGCTCGAGGTCGCGGAGGACCGCTCGGAAGGACGCGATCGCCTCGGCGTGCCGGCCGAGCAGGTGGAGTGCTGCGCCCGCCATCGAGCGACACTGGACGAGCGCGGCGTCGTCCCCGGTCCTCGTGTTCCCGTCGATCGCGGCGTCGATGTGCGGCAGCGCGAGCTCCGGCTGTCGGAGCGCCAGGTGTGCCCACGCAACGTGGTACTCGGCGCTCGCGGACACGGCGTCGTCGTCTGCCGCACGGGCGTCCGCCAGACCCCTCGTGGCGAGCTCGAGCGCACCGGTCCGGTCGCCGCGCTCCATGAGGGCAGCCCACGTCTGCAGACCGAGGAGCCGCGCTGCCGACGCTCGGTCGTCGGCCGCGTGCGCGGCGTCGACCGCGTCGCCGAACAGCTCGTACCAGTGCCCCCATGCCGGCCACAGGTTGGAGAACCACTCGAGACCGGCCGCGGTCCGGATCACGTCGCCGTGCAGCCCGTCCGACACCGCGGCGCGGAACGCCGCCCACCAGTGGTCGACCTCACCGGTGATCCACCGCTTCGCCGCTGCCGGGTCGGCGAACTCCGGATCGGCCTGGTCACGGCGGGCGGACTCGGGAGCGAACCGCCGTGCCGCTCGATCGAGGGACGAGAGGACCGACCGGTGCAGTCGCTCCCGCAGCGCACGGGACGCGCCGGGACCGTCCTCGGCGTCGATCCGATCGGCGCCGAACGCCCGGAGCAGGTCGTGCACGTGGTACCGGTTCCCACCGCGCGGCTCGACGAGACCGAGGTCCACCAACTCCTCGAGTGCGTCCTCGGCGGTCACGTCGTCGAGCCGGAGGGGAGCGCCGCCGGTCCGTGCATCGAAGCTCGTCCCGTCGATCACCGCGAGCGAGCGGAACACCTGCGCCGTGACGGACGGGAGCCGCTCGTAGGAGACGGCGAACGCGGCCTCGACCGAGCGGTCACCGTGCCGGAGGGCACCGAGCCGTTGCTCCTCGGCGCGCATGGCACCGAGGAAGCCGTCGACGTCGTCCGTCCGTGCCGCGATGCGGCTCCCGGCGATCCGCAGCGCCAGCGGGATCCCCGCGCAGTGCTCGGCCACCGCCGCCAGGGCCGGCTCGCTCGCCACGTCGGGCACGATCCGCTCGAGCAACGCGAGGCCATCGGCGAGCGGCATCGGCTCGACCTGGAGGCGGAGTCCGGCGTCGAGTCCGGCCAGCGGACTCCGGCTCGTCACGATCACCGGCACCCCCGGTCCCGCCGCGTCGACCACCGGACGCACCTGCGCCTCGCTGCCGGCATCGTCGAGCAGGACCGCGTGCCGGTGGTCGGCGCTGAGTTCGCGCCACCGTGCTGCCGCCGCGTCGAAGATCACCGGTGCCTCCTCCGTGCCGTCGGTGGCGAGGGAGACGAGACGGCGGAGGACGTCGAGCGCCGACAGCGGGGCGGCCGTCTGCCCGCCGAGGTCGACGTGGATCCACGGGACACCGCGGACGCGGAGCGCCTCGGCAGCGAAGGTGCTCTTGCCGACCCCGGGGCCGCCGGACACGATCACCGCACCCGCGTGGGCGCCCCGGAGACGGTCGAGCACCCTGCCGAGTTCGCGGTCGCGTCCGGTGAAGTCGCCGACGACGTCCGGGGCGCTCGCCTCCGTCGACGGACGGGCCCGACCGATCGACAGCAGCGCGTCCCGTTCCGCTGACGTCACGCCGAGTGCCGCCGCGATCGCCTCGATCGTCGCGCGCTGCGGGCGCCGCGCGACCCCTCGCTCGATGTCGCTGAGGGTCCGCACGCCGACGTGGGCGGCGTCGGCGAGGTCGGCCAGCGTCCGGCCCGCAGTGGTGCGCAACCGCCGGAGGAGCTCGCCGTCGGGTCGTTCCTGCACGTGCTCCTCGATTCCTGCCTGCGTTCTGCATGGTGCCGACGCCGGGTGCCTGGTGGGCTGGTACCCGACATCATGCAGCACCGTTCACGACGGTGCAGCGAGGACGAGCGGGAGCGATGCCATGCCGACTGCGATCACGCCTCTGGGTGAGTACCTCCGCGCACGACGAGCACTCGTGCAGCCGCAGGACGTCGGCATCGTGTCGTCGACGCCGAGGCGGGTCGTCGGGCTGCGACGGGACGAGGTGGCCCGCCGCGCCGGGATCAGTCAGGAGTACTACCTCCGACTCGAGCAGGGCCGCGATCGCCAACCGTCGGACCAGGTGCTGCACGCCCTCGGCCGTGCGCTCCGCCTGGACCAGGACGCGGTGGACCACATGGACCGCCTCGTCCGGATCCAGACCGGCGAGGCTCGTTCCGACGACCACACGACGCCGGCTCGCGTCATGAACACGCTGAGCGGCCTCCTCGACCAGTGGACCGGGACGCCGGCGTACATCATGGACGGCAACCAGGACGTCCTGGTCGTGAACCCGCTGGCACGGGCGATGACGGGCGGCGGGCTGACACCCGGGGTGAACCTGCCGCTGGCGGTGTTCTCGCCGTTCGGCCGCGCGGTGATGGAGGACTGGCCGGATGCCGCTGCCCGGACCGCGGCGACGCTGCGGTACGGGAGCGATCCCCGCGATCGGCGGCTGCAGGAGATCATCGGCACCCTGTCCGTCCGGGACCCGGATTTCCGGCGGCTCTGGGCACGGCACGACGCCCGCCCGTACCTCAACGGCTCGATCGACCAGGACGTGCACGGCCACGGCAGGGTGACCCTCACGTGCCAGACGCTCGAGGTCCCGGGCCCGCAGCGGTACGTGCTCACCGCCTTCCACGCGGCGGACGGCACGGACGGTGCGCGGGCGCTGGCGGCGCTGCGAGACGAGGTCACGACCGCTCCTGGACGACGCACCGTCGAGGTCTGACCGCCGGGCGACGCCCTCGTCCCGCGGGCCCTCAGCCGCTCGGGCCGGTGAGTGAGTCGCGGAGCGCCGCCAACTCCCGTTGCAGGGCGTCCAGGCGGGCAGGACGAACGCGTGCCGGCAAGGCGCGGAGCGCACGGTCCACGTCGGCCAGCGCCTCGGTGGGTCGTCCGAGCTCCACCAGCACCGCCGCCCGCGAACGGAGCAGCAGCCCGATGGACGTCCCGGTGTCGTCCGGCAGCGTCCGGAGCCCGGCGTCGAGGACGTCGAGCGCTTCGCTCGGCGCACCGGACTCGAGGAGCGTGGTGGCGAGCGCCGCGCGGGCCAGCGCCTGCGCGTACCGAACGCGTTCGTCGACGGGGTCGAGCCCCTCCACGATGCCGTCGACCGCCGCTCGGAGCGCGGCGACCGCTTCGTCGTACCGACCCTGTGCCTGCAGGGCGAGGCCCAACATGCCCCGCGCCTGGTGCAGGAAGACCGGGTCGTCCTCGCTCTCGAACCCCGCGACCGCAGCGAGTGCGTGTACTTCGGCGGTGACCGGATCCCCGCGGTCGAGTGCGCTCCAGGCGACGTGGTAGTGCCCCCATGCGATCAGATCGACGGCACCGGTACGTTCCGCCGCGGCGAGCGCCTCGTCCGCGTGCTGCGTGGCCAGTCCGTGGTCGGCTCGTTCGACGTGCGCGGCCCAGGCGAGATGTCCCGCCACTCGTGAACGCGCGGCATCGTCCGCGAGCTCGTCCGCTGCTCGCTGTGCCACGAGGTCGAGCTCGTACCACCGTCCCCAGTCCGGCCAGAGGTTCCCGAACCACTGCAGCACGGTCGTGAGTGCGACCACGATCTCGTGCCACCCGAGCGCGGCGGCCCGACGGAAGGCCGGCCACCAGTGGTCGACCTCTCCGATGATCCAGTCGCGGGCGACGTCCTGATCGGCGTCCGGTTGTGCGACGGGGGCACGGCCGGGCACCACGAACGCGGACCCGGCCGCGAGGAGCCGGTCGAGCAACCACCGGGTGAGCCGCTCGCGTGCAGCTGCCTCGGTCCGGGCGTCTTCGCGGAGCCGCTCGAGCGCGAACAGCCGGATGATGTCGTGCACGCGGTACCGCGTGCCCCGGGGTTCGACCAGGCCGAGGTCGACCAGTCCCTCGAGTCGGGCCTCGGTCTCGTCTGGGCTCGCGCCGACCGCCGCCGCGACGACGTCGGCGCCGAACGTGACGCCGTCGAGTGCCGCGGTCGCCCGGAACACGGCGGCCGTCGCCGGGTCGAGGTCGTCGTAGGAAACCGCGATCGCCGCCGCGACCGAGACGTCGCCGGCCACGAGCAGCGTGAGCCGGCGATCGGTCGACCGCATGCGGGCGACGAGATCCGCCACGCTCGTGGCCGGACGGCTCGCGATCCGGTTGGCGGCGACGCGGAGCGCGAGCGGGAATCCGTCGCACAGCGCGATGAGCTCGTCGACCGCAGCAGGATCGCGCTGCTCGTCCGGCACGATGCGTTCGAGCAGGCGACGACCGTCCTCCGGTCCGAGCACGTCGAGGACGATCCGGTCCGCGTCGAGACCCGCGAGCGTCCGACGCGAGGTCGCGACGACGGTCGACCGTCCTTCGACGAGCACAGGTCGGACCTGGTCCTCGCCTGAGACGTTGTCGAGGTGCACCAGCACCCGTTCGGCCGAGCACAGCTCCGACCACCGCGCCCTCGCTGCCGCCAACGTGCCGGGCGGATCGTCCGGGTCGCACTGTCGGAGGACGCGTTGGAGCACCTCCAACGCGGTCGTCGCCGGTCGGCCGTGTCCGGCGAGGTCCACGAACACGCGGCGCTCGGCGGCGGACGCTCGTCCGATCGCCTCCGTCACGAGCGCGGTCTTCCCGATGCCGGGTGGTCCGGAGACGACGACGACCGGCGGGCCCGACGGCCGGTCGAGGTCCGCGACGAGCCGGTCGAGTTCACCCGAGCGCCCGGTAAAGTCCGCCACGCGTGGCGGGCGGAAATCGGTGCGTCCGGTGTCCGGCCCCGCGCCCACCAGCGGCGCCCGGAGCCATCGGCGTGCCGCGTCGTCGAGCCCGAGTCCGGAGACCAGCGCCTCGATCGTGCGGGGCTGCGGGTGGCGACTGCGGCCGCGCTCGATGTCGCTGATGCCCCGGACGCTCACGCCCGATCGTTCCGCGAGGGTCTCGAGCGTCATGCCGGCTGCGAGCCGGAGTGTCCGGAGCCGCGCTGCGAGGTCCGTGTCGCCCACGACGCTCCTCCCGGTCGGGGACAGCGTAACCTGAGTCGCGTCTCAGACGAGGTCCGTCGGCTCGTCCGCCTCGTCCTGCGGACGACGCGGGAGCAGGTCCGGCAACTCGGCCTCCGATGGCGGGGGGCCCATCGTGTGCAGGGCCACCGCGGAGGCCTCCAACGTCGATCGGTTGCCGAACCGCGGCCACCGCCGGAGCATCTCGCGGACGAACCCAACGGCATCACCGTGGTCCGCGAGCACCGTCTCGACGTCGCCGAGGTACCTGCGGAGCGCGGCGACCTGCGGTCGAGCGGCGTCGGAACGGGAAGCCGGGTGCCGGTGACTCGCGATCACCCATGCCGGACGCAGCGCCTCGACGAGGTCGAGTGCCCGCGCCCAGCTCCGTCGGGAATCCGCGTCCGTGCCGACGAGCCACGGGTGCACGCGGTTGTAGACGAGGTCGCCGCCGATCACCGCGTCGAGGTGCCGGACCGACACCAGGCTCGTCGGCCGGTCGCCGATCCGTCCCACGTCGAACAGCTGCAGTGCATGGCCCTCGAGGTCGACGACCCCGGCCGGGTCGGGGGTCGGAGCGGTGAGGGATCCGGGGAGCCGTCCGGGGAACAACGACTCCCACCGGGAACGGTGTGCGGGCGCCGTCTGGTCGAGCGCACGCGTGGCGACGTCGGCGACGGCCGTCGCGACCGCGTCGGGGAACGCCCGCAGGACGCGACCGAGGCCGAAGAAGTGGTCTGCCTGGCCCTGGGTGACCACGACGGTCCGGAGCCGTTTCCCGCTGCCTCGGATCCACTCGACCAGGGCGTCGGCCTCGTCCGCCGTCATCAGGGCGTCGACGAGGACGGCGTCGTGTTCGCCGGAGACCAGGGTCGCCGTCGTGGGCGACCACGTCGCGGTGCCCGTGCCGTCGAGACCGGTGCGGGCGACGTCCCGGTAGCCTCCGAGCCACACGTCCATGGTGAGGGGGGCGAGGACCGTGCCCCCGGCGGTCCGGAGCCGATCCGCCAGCCACTGCCGGACGCGCTCGCGCTCGGACGCGGACGGGGCGGTGACCGCCTCGGTCGTCCACGTGACGAGGCTCCCCTCTGCCTCCTGGGACACGCGGACGACGCCGTCCACGTCGTCGACCGCCGAACCGCCGGGGACGCGAGCGCGATAGGCGACGACGCCGTCCTCGGTGCGGGAACGCTCCTCGACGACGCCGAGGTCGCCAGGGAGCCGCCGGATCCAGCGACTCGTACCGGGCGTGAGGAGCTCGGTCGCACCGTCGGGACCGACGTGCCCGTCGGCGAAGTCGACGAAGCGGGACCACGTCGCGCTCGGCGAGCAGTCGAAACGGGCGGCGACGGTGACGTGCGCCCGGCGGACCGGTGGATCGTGCACGACACTCCCTTCGCACTGCGCCGACGGTACGGGTCCGAGCAGGCGTGAGGGTGTCCCCGTCGGGGACACCTGGCGCATCCCGGGACCGGGAATGCGCCAGGATGGAGGAACCACGGCGCCGGACGCGCCGGCAGGGAGGGAGGACGGGTCGTGATCGCGACAGGGACACCGCTCGGCGACTACCTCCGAGCGCGTCGGGCGGCGACCCGCCCCGAGGACGTCGACGTACGGTCGCACACGCGCCGCCGGGTCCCGGGGCTCCGTCGCGACGAGGTCGCCGGGCTCGCGGGGATCAGCCAGGAGTACTACCTGCGGCTGGAGCAGGGTCGCGACCGCGCACCGTCCGAACAGGTCCTCCACGCGTTGGCCCGGGCACTGCGGCTCGACGATGCCGGCGTCCAGCACCTGCTGCGGCTCAGCACGGTGCAGCCGCTGGACGTGGCGGCGGCCGAGGCCGCGGTCTCGATCGAGGCGATGTCCGCCATCCTCGACTCCTGGCCGAACACACCCGCGTACATCATCAACTCCCGCCACGAGGTCGTGCTCTCGAACGCCCTCGCGCGGTGGGTGGTCCCGCTCGGGCTCGAGGTCGGCAGGAGCATCCCCGAGGTGGTCTTCACCTTCCCGGAGGTCCGAGCGCTGCCGACCTGGCCGGCGCTCGCCGACCGGACCGCACGCCGCATGCGGTTCTACGGGCACCCGTACGACCCCCGGCTCCACGAGACCGCGGCGAGGCTCGCCGAGGCGGACCCGGTGTTCCGCCGGCTCTGGGAGCGCCACGAGGTCGACCCGTACTACGACGGGGATGTCCGGCCCTCGGTCGACGGGTACGGACAGATCACGCTCCGCCACCAGACGTTCGTGGTCCCGAACACACCGGGGTACCTGCTCTGCGCGTACCACGCCGTGCCGGGGTCCGACAGCGCCGCCGCGCTCGCGGACCTCGCGGACCGCATCGCGGGCGCCGTCGCCCTCAGCTGAGCTCCGCGGATGTCCGCGACACGTCGAAGTTCTGGTCGAACAGGTCGTCGGGGTCCCACCGGGCCTTGAGGTCCCGCAGCCGCGCGAGCGTCGCCGGCGGGAACGCCTCGGCCACGGCGCTCGGTGCGTGATCGGTCTCGAAGCTCAGGTACATGCCGTCCATCCGAGGGTGCACGGACTCCCACGCGTCGTGGAACGCGTCGCCGCCCCGGACCGACACCGCAGTCACCGAGAAGTTCTGGTGCCGGTGCGCGTAGGCGGTCGCCGCCGGGTCGACGTCGTTGATCGCGCCGCCGACCGAGCGGATCTGGACCATGTCCACGCCGGCGCTGCGGAGCAACACCGCGATCCGGTCGGACAGGTCTTGGTCGAGGTGCACGGCCAGCCCGGTGTGGGTGGCAGCACGCTGCTGCCCGGTGTGCGGCGCACCGCTCGTCAGCGGTACCGCCGCGTACGGCGTCACGGCGGCCCGCTGCCCGGCCAGGCCCGGGATCCGCAGGAAGCGTTCGATCTCCGGGGCCGCCGCCTCCAGGTCGTCGCCGGCGTACACGATGGTCGCCTGCGCGAACGGCGTCGGCCCCGCCCCCAGGTAGAGGAAGGCTGACACCGGACGCGCCGCGGTCTCCACCGTCCGGCCCCAGGCTTGCAGGAACGCAGCGAGGTCGATCGGCTGGTACACCGCGGTGGTCTGCACGACGTCGGCGGTCTCCGAGGCCTCGAAGTCGAACGCCGTGACGATCCCGAAGTTCGCGCCGGCGCCACGGATCGCCCAAAACAGGTCTGGTTCCTCGTCGCCGGAGACGCGCCGTGCGGTCCCGTCCGCCGTGACGATCTCCGCGCCTCGCAGGCGGTCGATGGTGAGGCCGTGCGCACGGCCCATCAGGCCGATGCCACCGGTCGTGGCGAGACCGCCGACCCCGACGTCACCGGAATCGCCGGAGCTGATCGCGAGGCCGTGCGGGGCGAGCGCCCACGCCACGGCGCCCCAGCGCGCGCCGGGCCCGATGCGGACCGACCGGCCTCCCCGGGGCTCGACGGACGCGAGGGCACGGAGGTCGATCACGTCGCCACCGGTGTTGGTGGCGATGCTGCTGATGCCGTGCCCGCCGCTGCGCACCGCGAACGGGCGCCCCGACGCGCGCACGATCGCGAGCGCCTCGGCGACCTCGGTCGTCGTGCGCGGGAGCAGGATCGATCCCGGTCGGCCGGTGCTCGAGTAGACGTGCTGCAGTGCGGCGTACCCGGTGTCGCTGGGTCGGACGATGTCCATGGTTCCTCGGTTCAGCGCACGGTGGACCCGGGACGCGGGCCCTCGGCTCGATCGGTGAAGTACTGCAGGGCGGTGCGGGCGAGCGGGCTGCTCCCGGCGACCAGGTGCGCGACGTGGTCGCCGACCTGGGTCGCGTCGATCCACCGCGGGTCGTCGATCCCGGCGGCCTGCCGGGCGCGGGTCCGGACCACCCCGAGCACGAGCTGCGCGACGCGTGGACCGCGTCCGCCGAGCTCGGCGTCCAGCGTCAGGGAGAGGGACTTCGTCGCCGCGGCGCTCAGCGCGACCCCGGCACTCCCGGGGAACGGGATGTCCGCGCTCATGCCGTTCAACTGCATGAGCACTCCGGTCCCGGTGATCCGCGGCAGGAACGCCCGGAAGACCCGGAAGACACTCGTCAGGTTGCCGTCCAGCAGGCGCTGCCACTCGTCGTCGTCGAGCGCCAGCGCCGGCTTCCGGCCCTGGTCGCCCCAGGATGCGAGCGACACGACCACCCCGTCGAACGCCCCGAACTCCTGCGCCATCGCGGTCACGTCGTCGTCCAGCCCGGGGTTCATCGCGTCGAGCACCCTCGTGTGCAGGGTGCCGGGGAGCCCGGCCGTCGCGAGCCGTGCCGCGACGGCATCGAGTCGCGCGACGTCCCGTCCGGTCGCGATCACGGTCGCGCCCGCGGCGAGCATCGACCGGACCACGCCCTCCCCCACGCCGCCGCTGCCGCCGACCACGACGACCGTCCGTCCTGTCAGGTCCGCAGTGGGTGTCGTCCATGTGTCGATGGTGCTCATCGTCCGTGCTCCTCGTGTTCGTCTGCTTCCGGACGTCCGTCGTCCGGTCCGTCGCCGTCCAATCGGCGCATGTGCTCCTCGAGCGCGCGCAGTGCGCCGTCGAGCCCTGCCAGTGCTGCGTCGTCGAGCGCGTCGCCGAACCACGTCGCCGCAGCACGGAGGTGCGACCCGACGGCGGCCCGGTGGGCGGACCGCCCGGAGTCGGTGATCACGATCGACGATCCGCGCGCGTCCCGGAGGCCTCCGCGCCGTTCGACCAGTCCTCGTCGCTCGAGCCGGCGCAGCTGGTGGGCGAGGCGACTGGAGTCCCAGCCGATCGCTGCGGCGCACGTCGTCGGCCGGGCGTCGCCGCCCATGTCGACCAGGTGCGCGAGCACCGTGAACTCCGCCTCCGACAGGTCGGCTCCGTCGCGCAGGTCGGCGCCGACACGGCGGCGCAGCCGCTCCGTCACCACCTGGAGCCGTTGCCACGTGGCCAGTTGTCGCTCGCTCAGTCGCTGTTGCACAGCGGCTACAACTACCTGACGCGTCAGGTATTCCCGTCACGACCGCAGATCGGACGGGAGGCGCGGGTCGGGCCCGCACCGCGCCTCCCGTCCGCCGTCTCACGCGTCGGCGACCCGACGTCGAGCGGCCGCTCCGATGAACTCACCGAGTTCGAGTTCCAGGGCGAGCAGCTGGTCGTCGTCGAGACGCGCAGCACCGGCCGCCGCCCGTGCGCGGTACGACGGGCTCGCCACGCGTTCCTCGAAGGTGCGGTAGGCGGACTCGAGGTCGGCCTTCGGCGGGAGGGTGGCACGGTTGACCATCGCCTTCGCGGTCGCGAGCGCGTCGCCGTCGAAGGAAGCGAGGCGCCCGATGACGCCGGCCACGTACTCGTCGAGCTGGTCGTCGTCGAGCGCACGCGTCACCCACCCCCAGCGCTCGGCGGTGTCTGCGTCGTAGTCCGCGCTGGTCAGGATGACCTCCAGCGCGCGGTCACGTCCGATCTGACGGGGTAGTCGCTCCGTCCCGCCACCACCAGGGACGACCGCCGTGCCGACCTCGGGCTGTCCGAAGCGGGCGCGCTGCCGGCTCGCGTACCGCAGATCCAGTGCGAGCGCGAGCTCGTTGCCGCCGCCGCGCGTGCGCCCACGGATCACCGCGATCGTGATGTACCGGGCCTCCGACAGCGCGACGACGAGATCGAGCCAGGCCGCACCTCCGGGGAAGTCGTCGATCCGCGCGAGGTCGAAGTGGTTGAGGAAGAAGTCGTCGGTGCTGCTCTCGAAGACGAGCACCTTGAGGTCCGAGTCGCCCGCGAGCCCCGCGACGACGTCGGCCAGGCCGTGAACGGTCGCCCCCGTCATCAGGCCGACGGGTGGATCGGAGACGACCACGCGTCCGACCTCGGGTGACTCGCGGGTGAACTGCACAGCGGGCATCGGATCTCCGTTCGGTTGGTGCCAGCGACCGTACGGAGGCGACGGCCCGGGAGCGTGTCCCGGTCGGGGGCAGGCTGCCGGGCCGCGCGACCGGCGAAGATCTGGTCAGCGGAACGCAGAGGGCGCACCGCGGAGAGGAACACCCATGTCGACCGCCGAGAACACCGAGACCGTCGTGGGCTTCTACACGCAGTCGTTCAACGACGGCGAGCCCGAGGCCGCGGCATCGCGCGCCCTCGGCACGAGCTACGTGCAGCACAACCCCTCGGCCCCTGACGGTGCGGAGGCATTCATCGCCTACGTGCACTCCATGCGCACACGGTTCCCCGGACTCCACGTGGACGTCAAGCGGACCGTCGCCGAGGGCGACCTCGTCGTCACCCACAGTGCGTTTCACCTCGCACCGGGCGACCGCGGCATGGCCGTCGCGGACTTGTGGCGGCTCGAGGACGGACGCATCGTCGAGCACTGGGACGTGATGCAGCAGGTACCGGAGCAAGCGGCCAACGCGAACACGATGTTCTGATCGAGCCGAGCGAGGTGTTCGGTCTATTCGCGGATGCCAGTGCTTGCGCGGATCGCGGATCCCAGTCGTGACGGGCGTTCCACGGGTATCGGGATTCTGTTCCATGGCACCGCGACGTCAGCCGTTGTCGGCCGCCTTTCGAACGCGGAGCTGCGCCAGTCCGGCTCCGACTCCCGCGACCGCGCTGGCAGTCAGGCCAGCCACTACCAGCCCGGCTGCGGCCGCGATGCTGGTCATGAGCACTCTGAGATTCCCGCGTGGCTTGCGCGGTGAGTGCGCGCGGACCGCGCTTTCGAACCACGACGTTGGCACTTCGCCGATGTGCCAGTTCGCGATGCGGCTGCTTGCCTCGAGGGCGACCTTGAAGACCTGGGTCTGGGTGGACGCGGCGTTCATCAGGTTCACCTGGGTGGCCAGCCATGTGGCGATCGCCCTGTCGCGTTTGGGCAGTCCAACGAGGAGTCGTGGGACGAGGAGCGCGTAGTCCAACTCTGGCTTGTGCCAGAGCCTCGCCACAGTCGGCCAAGCGCGGCGCCTTGTGATTCGGTCGAGCGCGTCGAGTACTTCGAGCACGGCCGCCTCCCGCGCTTGCGACCGGCCGGCACGGATTGTCGTCACTTGCGTGTACGCGAAGAGCCCGACCGTGACGACGATGGAGATGAGCGCCGCAAGTTGTGCAGCCGCCGCGAGCCCTGTCAACGCTCGTGGCCTCAGCGGTCGAGCTCGTTGAGCGCGAGGATCTGGTCGTGGGTGAAGGAGCCGAGAGGTGCTCCGTCTGAAGCCACTGTGGCGATTGACTGCACGGACGGCCTGATTCGATTGCCGACCTCATCGTTGAAGGCGATCGGGCTGGCTACGAAGCTCGCGAGGTTCGGGAACGGGTTGATGTAGTCGAACTGGTCCCTCGTGATGCCGGCCTTGGCAGGGTCGAAGGTCACCTGCACAATCCCGCCTTCGAAACGCACTTGGGAGACGGATTTGGCGAGGACGACGCCCTTGGAAGAACGCTCGGCGAAGTAGTCGTTGAAGACTTGAAGCACCTCCGCGTCAGTTATAGCTGGGGCATCAGCCGCGGCGGAGGCGGCTGCAGCCCCTGTAGTTGCGGCGGCCGAAGGTGTCGGCACGGCAGAGGTGGTTGCTCTTGCGGAGGCTTCCGGCCTCGCGATCGCGGTTGCCGTCTCGACAGGCGCAGGATCTCCCTCGGCAATCGCTCCGATGACGATAACGATGACGGCGACAGCGGCCACGGAACCGCCGATGATCAGCGCCTTCTTCGGACGCGGCCTCTTCGGCCGGCGGAACACGAGACTTGACCGGAGCGCACCCTCGTTCTGCTGAACGAGTTCCCACCCGTCCTGTTCCATCCTCGACCGCGTCTTCCCTTCAAGACCGCGGATAGCGTTCACGGTCTTTGTTTCATACCGCACGCGCTCGTCGTTCAACGACTGTCCCCTTCCTCACGACCCGGCTAATCCGCTCCCGCTCACAACGCACAGCGCCGGCGAGTGCCCTTCATTGAGCAATCAAGCGAGCCTTCGCGCTGGCGAACTCCTCGTCAGAAAGCACTCCGGCGGCCCGAAGGTCAGCGAGTTTTTGGATCTGCTCGGCCAGCCCGTCGGCAACCGGCGCTGGGGCCGGTGCGACGAGCACGGTGGGTGCCTTCGCTCGGCTGATGCGAGCCTTCAGCTCGTTGATCTCTGCGAGGCAGGCGTTGTACTCCGGCTTCGACAAGGGCAAGGCGTTGCTCAGCGTGTACGGGTCAGACGCTGCAGAGTTGCGCGACTTGCCAGCACCGCTCCAGAAGTCGTGGTTCGCCGTGCCGCTGTAGCTCGGCGTGAGCACCTCCAGCACACCGTTCACAAAGCCTGAGTTGTACTCGATGCCCGTGATGTCGGTGAAGTGGAAGGTCGCCGAGCGTTCCCCACCGAGCGAGCCGGCCATGAAGCTGGTCAGGGCACCAGTCTTGATGATGACCGCTCTGTCATCGAACGCCGCGAGCGTGCCAGCCCCACCTGAGGAGGTGAGAATGAACCAGGGCTGCTCATCCTCGTGGCACTGGCGCAGAATCGCTTCGCTCACCTTCCGTCCGAGCTTTCCTCTGACGATCGAGTTGGGCCATTCCGCCCCCTTCGCTGCCTCGAGGCGAGCAGTAGACGCAGCGACTTCGTCTGCAGCCGCATCAGCTGCCTGGAGCAGTTCGTCAGGCGGTGTCGATGAACGCCCCTCGTCCACAAACCGCGACATCACGTCGTGATCGGCCTTGGGCACCATCTTCAGGACCGTGCGAACTCCCGCTCGTGAGGTGACCTCGACGGTCTCCTTCTTGCGATCGAACACGACGTTCGTGATGTCGGCGTACCGCACCTCGAAGTTGATCGAGCGATCCTGCAGACCGACCAAGCGGAGCGAAGTCAGCGCGACCTCAGAGATGAAGGGTCGAAGGTTATTGCACACACCGAGGAACCAGACGTCCTCGCCAGGGAGGAGCGTTTCGCGCGCGGTTGCGGCCTTTTTCTCCGCCTTGGCGGGCTTCCACTTGGTCGTGTATTCGGTCATGGCGTGGTCCTCTGCCCTCGGGTTGGCTTCGGCCGGGCTAAAGAAGTAGCGTCCACGGCCGAACATGAGCATCCCACGAGGGTGCCGCCGCGCCAAAGGCTTTAGTTGCCCCCAGAAGAGGCCGCGCACACCGCGCAACCAGACGTGGGCGCGGGACGCTCCCACCACTGCGCGCGTTTGAGGGTCAGCTACGTGGAGCCGATGCCCCTACCTCTCAGGAGTCAACCGAACCGGCAGCAGTCCCCATCAGCGTGCTGTTCGGGTGCGCGGTGATGCTGCTCCGTCGAGCGAACTCTAGGGAGATCGACGCGACGACGGACAAATTGCAAGCGGTGGGGCCGGCACCGGGGTATCGCCGGTGGCGGCCCCACCGTGCCCGTCTGGATCAGACGTAGGTGCCGACGAATCGAACTGGGAACCGGGACGGATCACGTGCAAGATGTCAATGGATGCCTGCTTGTGTCAGGTGGGCTGCTCACGGTGACGGCGTTGGCTCTGATGGCGTTCACGGGATGGTTCGTGTTCGCGATGCTGTCGCTACTTGTCGGGGCGCCGGCGCTGGTCGGGGGAATCGTGCTGATCATCGAATCCAAGCGTCGGAAGCCCGACAGGGGCTAACTGCGCCTGCTGTGACCTCGCGAACGGCTGGTGCTCCGCTCCGGCCCCCGCGACATGAACCCGAGTCCATCGAGAGTCCCATCGAAGTCCTTGGCATCGTCCTCACGATAAACGACGCGCATCCCCCTCCCGATGCGGCCCGCGCAAGCAACGGACGCACGCCCGTTCAGGTGCTGTTCGGCAGCGCACTCGGGGTCGTCAAACGGCGACGAATCCGCTTTCTCGGTAAGAATACCCTCCCGGTCCGGGTTCTTGCGTCGAATTCACCGCGTGGTCGAGGTGAATGGCCAGCAAGCTGAAGGCAGCCAGCTCCGGAAGGTCGTCTGTCGTGTTGGAGGTAAGGGCGACTGCCGCGCGCTGCAAATACGGCCACGCTGCTGCGAGTTCGGACTCGAGGACTTGTACTCGTACCACCTTCTGCCACGGAGAGCCGTCGGCCTTCGTTCTCGGTGTGGGCGTCAGAACGATCGTGCTCTCCTGGTAGTGCACCTCCATGGCGTCCGGACGGGCGGCGAGCCAGACGAACAGTTCGCGATGGATGCTCTTCAGGGACGGTTCGCTCACGGTGCTCCCAATCTGTGCCGACCTGTTGATTGTCCCGCACACCCACTCTGGGCGGAGGTGCCGGTGGGTGGGGTCCGCGTTGGTGTCGCCAGCGCCTGACTTCTCCGCTCCTGCAGGGAGCGGAGGCCGGACCACCGGCGGTGTTTCAAGTCGGTTTCTTTGCTCTGCGGCCGAGCTGGGCTGCTTCTGCGTTTCGTTGGTACCCCAGGTAGGCGATGACCGCCAACACTCGGTGCCTCGTGGTGGGAGCGACGCTCGTGGGGTCGTTGAGGACGCGTGAGACAGTCTGGTGCGAGACGCCTGCCACCGTCGCCACGTCGTAGATGGTGGGTGCACCAGCTTCAGCCATCTGCTTTCACCTGATCTGTCCGTGTCGCCGCGGCCGCGAGGCAAGACAGGCGGTCTCTGATTGCCCAGCTGGTGCACCCATCCGCGAATGCAATCGGTCGCCTACGAAGGCTGGCGTTCGCGTCATAGCGCTTCCTCTCCCGCTTCCAGCGGCGTCATTCAGTGGGGAGGAACACCCGCATCGTCGATGGACCTCGATTCCCCCAGGTCGAATAGGGGACGAGCCGCACTGTGTCGATGAACCTCGTCTCTGTGACTGCGGCTCCGTAGGGGAGCGGTGATCCGGTCTGCGCTTCTCGTACCGCGATCGCGACCCGGACGTCGTCTGGGCCGTCGTCCTGCAAGGCGACTTCGTCGAGGAGGACGACATCGTTGATCGCTCTTCCGAGGTCCGTGGACTCCAAGGCGTAGACGAGGGGGCCCCGCTCGATGGCGACGGTGCCGCGAAGAGCATCGATGCGCGGATCGGGGTGCGTGATCCGGGCCCGATTGGGTACCGTCAGCGTCACCCTGTCTCCCCGGTTGAAGATCCGATCGACGGCGATCGACGTGCCACCCGCCACGCGGTGGTGGCCGTCCGGCGTGTCGAGCTCGGCGGTCGTGGCCCAGGCCGGCACTCGGAGTCGAAGCTCGAGCGGTGTCTCACTCGACTTGGTCGCCGTGACGATCACTTCGCCGTTGAACGGCCAGCCGGAGCGGACCTCGAAGCCTGCCGTGCCGCCGCCCGGGAGGTCGACGTCGATGTCGTAGTCGCCGTACTGGTGCAGCTGGAGCCCGTGCTCGGTCATCGTTGCGAAGACTGATTCCACGCTCGCGAGGGTCCGGGCGAGGTTCGTCGGGCAGCACGAGACCTCGAACCAGGGTGCACGCAGACTCGCGAGCGCTCTGGCACTCACTTCGTCCTCGGGTGGGACTGTTCCCTCGACACGTTGGTGCAGCGTGTTCGCGTAGAAGAACGCGCGGCCATCCTCTCGGGGCGCCACCATCACCGCGTTGTAAAGGGTGCGTTCGATGAGGTCTGCGTACTTGGCGTCCCCGGTCTGGAGCAGCAGGCGCCACGACAGCATGTTGGAGGCGATCGCCGCGCAGGTCTCGCCGTACTCGCGGTCCGACGGCAATTCGAAGTCCGCACCGAAGGATTCGTCCTGGTGATGCGAGCCCATTGCACCGGTGAGGTAGGTCCGCCGTGCGACCGTGCGCTCCCATTGCAGTTCGGCAGCGCGTAGCAACTCGGCATCGCCGGTTTCCACGGCGACGTCGACGGCGCCCGCCGCGAGGTAGAGCGCTCGGACGGCGTGCCCACGCATCACGTCCGCTTCGCGGAAGGGAAGCTCGTCTTGGAAGTACTCCTGCCCGAACTCGATCGGTTTCAGGAGACCGTGCCCACGTCGTTCGACGAACAACCGCGCGAGCTCGGTGTACCGGTGGTCGCCGGTGGCCCGTCCGAGTTCGACGAGGGCCGGTTCGATCTCCGGGTGCCCACATACCGCCTGTCGCCCGTCGGCACCGAACACCGCAACGAGATGGTCGGCGACGCGGACGGCGACGTCGACGAGGGGTCCGCTGCCGGCGGTCCGAATTTGCGCCACGGCAGCCTGAATGAGGTGGCCCATGCTGTAGAGCTCGTGACCCCACTCGAAGTTCGACCACCGAGCAGGTTGCCCGGGACGTCCGAAACTCGTGTGCAGGTACCCGTCCGGGGACTGGGCAGCAGCCACTCGTCTCACGAGGCGCTCGTACCGGCTCGCGAGATCCGGGTCAGCGCTCCGTCCGAGTTCCCAAGCCATCGCCTCGAGCAGCTTGTAGACCTCGGAGTCGACGAATTCGATGCCCGAATGTGTGAACGGCTCGCCCGCCGCGGCGGCGTCGAAGTTCCCGATCCACCCGATTCGCTCCATCCAGTCTTCGCAGTGCTGCAGGATCGTGTGCGCGTTCCGGTCCTGCCATTCTCCCCAGTACCCACCGGCGAGCCGGAGAGCCCCGAGAGGGAGCGGGCGCAAGAGAGAGGAAGAGGGCAGCACCGGGCCGTTCCTGGGTGCGGTCCTGTTGGTGATTGGCATGGGAACCTTCGCGGTGAGGAAGACGGAACGTTGGCGTGCGGGCGGTTGTCTGGGTGCTGCTGAGGTGCGGGCCGGATCCCGAAAACCCGGCCCGCACCGGCTCAGCGGACGTCCCCGTGGATCTCGAAGGTGTCGATCGTGCCCTTCAGGTACGGGTCCGGGAACTGGGACTTGCCCAGGTAGTCACCCGTGGTGCGGCCGAGGTCCTTCGGCGCCACCTTCATGGCCGTGTTCTGACCGATCTGTGTCCCGTCCGCGTAGAGCGTGCCGGTCGTGGTCCCGTCAGAATTCGGTTTGAACGTCAGCTTCAGCGTCGTCCAGGTGTTCGCCTTCATGGTGTAGTCGCTGGTGATCTGGGTCTCCGCGCCGTTGCCCGCGTTGCTGATGGCGAAGCCGACGTGACCGTCACCGAGCGCTGGCGTGAGGAACATGTACTTCGTGGTGTTGCTGCCGAAGTCGAAGATCCTGCCGAACGTCTGCACCGAGTCCACCTTTAGTCTCGTCGAGATCGTCATGGACGTTCCGCGCGAAACGATGTCGTTCGGCAGCTGCAGGTAGGAGCCGTCTGCGCCGTCGAGTCGGAGTGCGCTCGTGCCAGCGTCGCTGGTCACTGCCGCGGTGCCGTTCAGCGTTGCGTTGTTGCCGCTCCCACTCGTGTCGGGCACCGTCTTCCCACTTGCCGTGGCGAAGGTGTAGTTGACCCAGTTCGTGGGCATCGGTGCCGGGGCTGTGACGGTCACCTTCACGCTGTCGGTGGACTGTAGCGATCCGTCGGACCCGGTGAGGGTGAAGAGGTAGTTGCCCGCTCCGCTGACCTTCACCGTCGGGTGCAGGCTCTTCGGGTCACTGATCGTCGCGGTGGCTCCGGAGGGTTTCGTGTTCACCGTCCAGGTTGAGTTGAGTGTGCCGTTCGGGTTGCCGAGTCCGTCGTCGGTGGCCGAGCCGCTGAGGGTCACGTCATCCAGCCCGTTGACGATGCCGGTCTGATCCGCGCCGGCGTTGACCTTCGGTGCCGTGTTGGCATCCGGAGCGGCCGTCACGAGGCGGACGGTGTAGCTGGACCCTGCCGGAACCTGGTACGTCACGCTCGTGGGGGCGCGGAGCGTTCCGGCGGCGGCCGCCGGCGTGTACACGTTGATCTTCCGTTGCGCTTGTCCGTTGACGAGCACCGAGTACGTGCCCTGGGCCAGCCCTGTGACGTCGAACGAACCGGTGTGTGCTGCCCCGGAGACGTTCGCCAGGTCGAGGCGGAGGTCGGCGCTGTTCTTGCCGACGACGGCCTGCGTGTAGCGGTCGGAGTTCAGGTCGACGGAGAGCTGCTGGCTGACCAGGTTGAGCTTGCGCTGCACACCGTCGGTGGGTTGCACCGTCGTCGATGACTGATCGGAGGAAACCGTGGCGCCGTAGCCGATGGTCCCGAAGATCGGGTCATCGGTCACGACGTCCGCGCTCATGTTCTGCAGTGCGCCCCAGAGGTTGAGGTCGCTCTCGCCGGTCATGCCCCGCCAGCCGTTCAGGAGCTGCACGTTGGTGCCCCCGCCGACTCCGAGGGTGCCGAGGTTGCCCTTCTCCGACTGGTAGGACCATGCGGAGGCGCCGATGTTCGCCGGCACGTTGCTGATCTGTCCGGAGTTCACGTTCGCGATCGCGCCGAGCTTCGATGCGTAGTTCAGTCGCTGCAGTTCGGCCCGCTCCGTCGGAGTGACCGCGTCCGTGCCGGTCTCAAGCGCGGAGGTGTGGTTGATGTAGTCGTCCATCGTGTACCCCGCGAGGGCGATGCTGTACTGGAACTGCCACCAGTTCTCGCCGGTGATGGTGGTGGGGTCGGCGTACCAGTACCAGACGGGCATCTGTCCTCGCGCTGCGCGCGTCTTCGCCACGATGTCGCGCATCATCCGCAGCGCGTTCGCCTTGTCGGCGTTGACGTTGAGCTTGGCGAGTGTGTACACCGCCTCTTCGCCGGTGTTGTCGTAGCTGTACTCGGAGCCGTACGGGTACTTCTCCGACGAGAAGTTCTTGTACTTGACGGCCATCTTCGCTTCGATGTCGTTGGCCTGCTCGGTCATGCCCTCGGTGCGCAGCGCATCGATCAGCGCGGGCGTGGTGAGCTCACCCATGAGACCGGTGTTCCAGTTGTATGCGACTGGGCCGTCGTAGAGCTCCTTGAACACCCCGTACGCCTGCGTCAGGTACCACTTCGACGGGTGGCTGTAGCTGATCAGGCCGGGGTTCTGCTTCGCGATCTGGTACATGCTGAAGAACGTGTTGTAGATGTGCGGGTAGGCGTACCCGCGGTAGCTGGGTGTCGTGTTCGCGGCACCGGGCTTGCCCTGCTCCCAGAAGTCGTAGACGAGGTAGCTCGGCTTCGTCGTGTCGGCGGTGTTGCCCATCAGGTGCTCCCAGACGGCCTTCTCGAGGTAGAGGTCGAGGGACTGTACCTGCGTCTTGACGGGGTCGAGCGCGTTCTTCGCCGCGAGGAACTCTCCGTGTGGCAGCCCCCAGTCGTCTCCGAGGCCGTAGTAGCCGGCGTACTCGTTGCGTTTGCCTTCCGGCGCCTTCGTCGACGACGGCAGCGAGCCGTCCGCGGCGTTCATCATCCAGTCGTCGTAGGTTCCGTACCGGATGTCGTCGGTGGTGATGCCGTCGGCGGTCGTCCACTGCTGGTTCTTCACCATGAAGTCCGCATGCGCGTTGAGGGCGTTCGCGACCTTGTCGGTGACGGAGAACTGCAGCACGCTGGAGCGGGATCTCCCCGCCGCGTCCGTGTAGTTCACGGTCACCAGGTTGGTTCCCAGTTGGGTCTTGTCGAAGGCGATGGAGTAGATGCGGTAGTCACCGTTGGCGCGTGAGAACGTCACCTTCGGGTTCGTCGGGTTGGCGCCGCCGAGGTCGTTGTTGTTCTTCGCCGTCACCGAGGTGATCGTCCCCTTGATCCGGAACGCGGCCTGCGCGGTCTGGTCGTACGGCACGACGAGGCCCGGGACGACGGTGGTGTCGAGCAGCCCCTGGTTGTAGAGCACGTCTTGACGGTCGTTGTCACTGGTGAACTTACTGATGTGGAACGTAAGCGTCTTGCTGGCTCCGGCGGCGAGCGTTGTCGCCGTGGATCCGAGGTACCCGCGGTTGGTCGACTGGATTGCCGTGGAGTTCGGGTAGTAGACGTTCAGGCCCTTGATGTTCGAGCTCTCGTTGTCCGAGTTCCACGCCCACGAGGTGTCGCCGACTTCCTGGGTGCGCCAGCGGTCCTGGTACTCGAAACCGGAACCGGTGCCCGTGTCAGCAGTGATCATGATCCCGGGGCCTTGACCGCTGGGGCGCTGCAAGGTCAGGTACGAGCCGTTCTTCCCCACGTAGGAGTGGGTGAGGACGCGGGTCTCGTAGATCGAGTCGCCACCCTTCCAGAGTTCGTTCGCGGGGATCGGGAGTCCCCAGTCCCCGAGGACGAGTCGCTGGCCGGAAGTGTTCTCGACGTTCTGCTTCCAGGTGATCGATCCGTCGGCAGCGACCGTGTACGTCTGGGTGAACGTGAACCCCTTCACCCCTTCGGCGTCGGTCGAGTTCTTGTAGGTGACGGTGACCGTGTTGCCGTTGACGCTGACAGTGCGACCATCAGCGGACTCCGTCGTCCAGGCCTTCTTCCACGGCGTCGTTCCGACACCGGTCTTGCTGATGGTTCCGTTCCCGGTCGCGTAGCTGAACATGACGTTGCCGAGCCACTGCTTGTACTTTGCGTTCGTCTCGGCTGCCTGCTCGGGAGCAGTGTCGGGATTCATCACGTACTGGGTGTCGTACGTGTCCCCTGGGATCTTCAGCGACTGGATGCTGCCGTCGCTGGCGAACCCGGCCGCGAGCTTGGTGGAGCTGATCGTGTTCGCGATCTGCGTCGCGGCGGTTGCCGACCCTGGATGGGCCAGGACCGCCACCGCGACTGCGGTCGCGATCGCGACCACCCCGGCGGTGAGTCGTGAGCGTGTTCTCGAGAGCAGCATCATTGCCGCCTTTCGGTGAGCGAGGAACTTACTTGGTGGACCCGACCGCGAGACCTTCGCGGAGGAGACGGAACGAGGCGATGTAGACGACCAGGAGCGGGATCGACGAGAGCACGGCCAGAGCCATCAGGCCCGGCCAGTTGATGCCGTACCCCGACGTCTGCTGTGCGATGAGTGCACTCATCGGGTAGTTGACCGGAGAGATGAGGAGGTTGATCGCGTAGAGGAACTCGCCCCACGAGACGAGGAAGATCAGCGCAGCCACGGTCGCGATGCCGTTGCGAACGATCGGGATCACGATGCTGATGAACGTCCGCAGGCGTCCCGCACCGTCGATCGACGCGGCCTCTTCGATCGCGTCCGGGACACCGGCGAAGAACGGACGGAGCAGCAAGGTGGCCCACGGAAGCAACATCGCGCCGTTAGCGAGCACGAGGCTCATTGTGGTGTCGAGTAACCCGACCCTGCTGAAGAACGTGTAGAGCGGGATGATGTTCGCCGTCTGCGGGACCATCTGCAGGAAGATGAGCAGCGCCAGCACCACGCTCGCTGCGACGCCGTTGACCCGCGCGAGCGCGTAGGCAAGGGGCACCCCGAGCAGCGCGACGAGGACGGTGGTCCCGACGGCGATCTGGGCGGACTGCAGCAGGGCCGTCGACAATCCGGCGTTCGCGATCGCGTCGCGGTAGGCGCCAAGTGTGGGAGTGAACAGGGCGAAGGGACTCCCGCCGAGGACGGCTCCCTGCTGCTTCAAGGACGTCAGCAGGATCCACACGAGGGGCAGGCCGTAGACGACGTACAGCAGGGTCCGAACTGTCGCTGCGACTGGTTCACGAGCAGGGCGCCGTCGTCGGTTCGGATGCCGAGGAGCGGTGACCACGGCTGCCATCGAGAGCGGGGCCTGGCCGTGGCGTGGAGCGGTGGTGGTCATTGGTTCTCCCGCCGGACGGACCGGACGTAGACGAGTGCGAGGACGGCGACGATGACCAGGGCGATGACACCCGTGGCGGAGCCAAGGCCGTAGTCGTGTTCGATGAAGGCCTGCGAGTAGCTGAGGAACGGCAACGTCGTGGTCGACGTCCCTGGTCCGCCCGCCGTCATGACGTAGATGAAGTCGAAACTCCGGAACGCGTAGACCACCGTCAGGATCGCGAGGATGACTGCGGTCGGTCGTGCGGCCGGTATCAGGACGTACCAGATCTCCTGCAGCTTGCTGGTGCCATCGAGGGATGCAGCTTCGAGGACTTCGGGATCGATGTTGAGCAGCGCAGCACGGAACACGAGCGCGTTGAACGGGATGACAGCCCATGCATTGACCGCGGCGACGGACAGCAGCGCCAGGTGGGGGTCGTAGAGGAACGGCAATCCTTGCGGAGCGATGCCGAGCCCTCGGAGGACGCCGTTGACCAGTCCGTCGTCGGCAAGGAGGAACTTCCAGATGCTGCCGTTCACGACCGGTGGGAGCGCCCAGATGAACACCATCATCCCGAGCAGGATCGAGCTCGCAGGCCGGGATGAGCGGACGACCATGGCGACGCCCAGTCCACCGATGATCCCGATGAGCGTGACGATCGCGACGAACAGTGCCGTGTCGAGCGCTGCCGGTGCGACGCTCGGCCCCTGAAACAGCGATGCGTAGTTCTGCAAGCCGACGAAGGGCCATGCCTGGTTCAAGGTCCCGGTGCTGACCTCGCTGACGCTCATCTTGAGCAGGAGGTAGATCGGGTAGATCGAGAAGACGGCAAGGACCGCGATCCCAGGGGCTGCGAAGGCGAGCCGGCTTCGCCCTCGCAGCCCCCGCCGCCGTGGGGGCACCCGCTCGCTGGCGGACCGTTCAGGGCGGTCAGTGCGGAGAGATGATGCTCCCACGGTGGTTTCTCCAGTCCTGCTACTGCTTGAGCAGCGGCTCGAGCTTGTTCAGCAGGTCGCTGCTGATCTGATCGGGCGTGCCGGTACCCGCGATCGCGGCGCTCCAGGACTCGCCCACCGTCTGCAACACGGTCGCGACGTTCTTCGACGGGATGGCCCGGTCCGGAGAGGCGTGACCGTTCTTCGCAACGATCGACGAGAACACCGAGAGGATCGGGTCGTCCTTGACCTGCGGAGCTTCGGCAACGTCAGCACGTGCGGGGATCGAGCCGAAGGCCTTCAGCAGTGTGAGTTCACCCTGCTTGGAGAAGAACTCCTGCTCGAGGTACTGCTGAGCGAGCTCCTTGTTCTTCGAGAAGGCGCCGATGTTCTGCGCCTCACCGCCGAGGTAGATCGAGCCCTTGTCTCCGACGGGGATCGGCACGACTCCGTAGTTGAACTTCGCCGACTGCTTTGCCGACGCGATCTGCCAGTTACCGTTGACTGCGAACGCGGTGTTGCCAGCCGAGAACTGCTGGAACGGAACGGTCTGGTCCCAGGTCGAAGCTTCCTTCGTGAGGTAGCCCTTCGCTGTCCAGTCCTGCATCAGCGAGAACGCGTCTTCGAGGGGCTTCTTCTCGGGCTTCGCGTAGTCCCATCCGGCACGGGACAGCCAGGGGAACGCCTGCCATTCACCCTCTGAGTTCGGCTTCCCCGTGAGGGTGATGCCTTCCTTGCCGGCCGCCTTCGCGAGCGCCAGGTCCTTCTCGAGCTCGGCGAAGGTCGTCGGCGGCTTGACGCCGAGCTGGTCGAGGATGTCCTTGTTGTACCAAAGCCCGATGAGGTTCACGAAGCCCTGCACGCCGAGGGTCTTGCCGTCGACCTTCTGGATCACGGAGTCCGGGAACTGGTCCTTGTCCGCGAAGTCATTCCACCAGGAGTCCATCGGTGCGATCGCGCCGGCCTTATCGAGCGTGTACGTGTCCGCTGCGTTGTACACGACGACGTCCGGACCGCTCTTGGTCCCCGCGGCCTGCACCAGCTTGTTGGTGAGCTGGTCGAACGGCACGTACACGTTCTTCACCGTGACACCGTCGTGCTTGGCCTCGAAGTCCTGACCGAGGGAGTCGAGCCCCTTCGTCTGCCCTGGGACCGAGTAGTAGTGCCACACCGTGAGGGTCTTCGTCCCACTGCTCTCGCCACCTGCGGCTGGAGCCGATGACGGCGTACAGCCAGCGAGACTCGCGACGGCGGCAATCGTGGCGATCGTCGCCGCCAAGATCTTGTGTGTGCGACGCATCATGCGCCCTCTCTTTCGGGTGTGTCTTCGTTGACCGCCGCTGGCCCGAGGGAGGGGATCGTGGGTTTCATCGATGAAATCCTGGGTGCACGACCGCGGCAGGCTGAGCATAGGCAGGTTGGCGGGAGAACGTCAACCATGCTTCACTGGGCGTCACCAGCACCTCGGGGTAGCCACGGTCGCCCTTGTTCATCGATGAAACGGATACTCATGTCCTCACAGGGATCAGCGAAGATCACCGTCCACCCGGAGTTCGTGGTGGGAACCGTCGACCACCGACTCTTCGGTTCATTCGTCGAGCACCTCGGGCGGGGCGTGTACGGCGGGGTCTTCGATCCGGACGATGCAAGGAGTGGCGCCGAGGATTTCCGGGAGGATGTGCTTGCGCTCGTCCGTGAGCTGGGAGTCTCCACGGTGCGGTACCCGGGCGGGAACTTCGTCTCCGCCTACGACTGGCGGGACGGCGTCGGGCCGGTGAGCGAGCGACCGGTCCGCCTCGATCCCGCGTGGCACTCCGTCGAGACCAACCGCTTCGGCACGGATGAGTTCCTGTCGTGGTGTCGGCGGGCCGAGGTCGAGCCGATGCTCGCGGTGAACCTTGGGACGAACGGCATCCGGTCTGCTCTGCAGCTGCAGGAGTACGTCAACCACCCGTCCGGGACGACCCTCGCTGATCTCCGGAAGGCGAACGGCCATCCGGAGCCGTGGGCGGTCCGGACGTGGTGTCTCGGTAACGAGATGGACGGCCCCTGGCAGATCGGGCACATGCCGGCTCGGGAGTACGGGCGCCTGGCAGCGGCGACCGGGTCGGCGATGCGAGCGGTTGACCCGGATCTCCGGCTCGTCGCCTGCGGCTCGAGCAACGACCGCATGGAGACGTTCGGGACGTGGGAGCGCGAGGTGCTCGAGGAGTGCTGGGAGGTGATCGATCACATCTCGTGTCATCAGTACGCGCGGTACGACGGCGACCTTGCCCGATTCCTGGCATCCGGCGTCACGATGGACCACTTCATCGCCACCGTCGCCGCAACGATCGCTCATGTGGGCGCCGTTCGCCGCAGCAAGCGGGAAGTGACGATCTCGTTCGACGAGTGGAACGTGTGGGACTACACGGCGCACGATGCACGCGTCGCGCAGGGCCTTGGCTGGGACGTTGCGCCGCGGTTGTTGGAGGACGTCTACAGCGTCGCCGACGCAGTCGTCGTTGGCGACATGCTGATCAGCATGATCAACCGAGCCGATGTTGTTCGTGCGGCGAGCATGGCGCAGCTGGTCAACGTCATCGGGCCCATCATGGCCGAGCCGGGGAAACCGGCCTGGCGCCAGACGACGTTTTTCCCGTTCCGGGACGCAGCGGCGAGTGCCGGAGGGGAGGCCCTCCAGGTCGCCATTCAGGCGCCGACAACGGAAGCAGAAGCGCCGGCAATCAGCGCTGCAGTGGTTCAGCGCACGGACGGAACGCTGCAGATCATGCTCGTCGGACGCCACACCGCAACAGCGATCTACGTCGAACTCGACCTGAGCTCCTTCGGCCCGGTGGCGGGGGCGGCCGGGACAGTGCTGTCCGATCCGGACCCGTTCGCTACGAACGACGCGTCCACGCCGGAGCGGGTGCGACCACAGTCGCTGCCGGTCGATATCCTCGGCACGGGAGTCCGGGTGCAGATCCCTCCGGTTTCCTGGAGCGTGATCACGGTCACCTTCTCATGACCCTCGAGAGGACGATCGTGCCGACATCGCAGCCGCGGCGTTCCGCGACGATGGCGGACGTCGGTGCGGCGGCGGGGGTCACCGCGCGCACCGTGTCGAACGTTCTGTCCGGAAAAGTCGGCGTTCGCGATGCGACACGGGATGCTGTCCTGAAGGCAGTCCGCGACCTCGGCTACCAAATGAATGTTTCGGCACGGGGGCTGCGTACCGGGCTGACGGGCATGATCACCCTGGCGATCCCGGACCTGAGTATCGACTACTTCGCGCAGCTCGCGAATGGAGTCATGCGCGAGGCCGAGGCGCACGGATGGACAGTGATCATCCAGCAGACGGGTGCGCGGCGAGAGACCGAACTCGCGATCCTCTCCGGAGCGGCACGGCAGCTGTCCGACGGCTTGATCTTTCAACCGCATGCCCTGGGACCTGGAGACGAACGGCTCATCACAGGAGATCAGCCCTTGGTACTGCTCGGCGACCGGATCTTCAACGGGCCGGTCGACCACGTCGCCATGGCCAACGCGGAGGCTGCTGACGCAGCCACCACCTACCTGATCGACCGCGGTTGCCGCAGCATTGCGGTGGTTGGGGCCAATCCGGCGGGTGGATCAGTGAGTGCAGCAGCGCTCCGGCTGCAGGGGCACGCCCAGGCTCTCGAGCGAGCCGGCCGAGGACTCGACGACAGACTCGTTGCAACAGCCAGCGAGTGGCATCAGAACGACGGCGCCGTAGCCGCTCATCGATTGCTCAACAGCGGGGTCGCGTTCGATGGTCTGTTCTGCTTCAACGACAACTTGGCAATCGGAGCGATGAGTGTGCTGCTGGAAGCGGGCCTGGAGATTCCCAGAGATGTGCGCGTCGTCGGCTTCGACAACGTTCCTGCCGCTGCGTTCTCCTATCCCTCATTGACAACCATCGATCCGGGACTTGCGCAGATCGCAAAGACGTCGACCGATCTCCTTGCCCGGAGAATCTCGGACGGGCCTCCAGCGCAGCCCTCAGAGATCGTCGCGAGTTTCTCGCTCGTAGCCCGCCGAAGCGCCTGAGGGGTCGACGGCCTCGTCGGGTGGCGCTGGACGTCTGGGGGCCACGGAACTCAGGCAGCGTGCCTGGTTCGGCCAGCGCAACAATGTCGAGAACGGCAACTCACGCCTCAAAGACGCCGATCGCGAAGCCCTCGGAGTGGCTATGAAGCGTCGCGTCCGCGGACCCTGGTTCGTCGAGCTCGCTGCCGCATTCGCAGCTGCAAGCGCAAACCTCGCTCGCATCATCGAGTGGCTGAAGGAGCGACTGAGCCTCGCGCCCATCAACCGCATGAACAACACCAGCCCCGCCCTGTTCGAGGCCGGCCTGAGCACCCTCACCCTCGACGAGCACGACACTCGAAACGGCTTCAACGCAATCGCGCAGCTACCAGAGTTCCAACTACTGGACTGACGAGCCCGCGCCTCCAAACTTCATAGACCCTGAACTCCCCTTCGCCACGTCCGGCAGGGGGTATTCGTCGTTCCTCGAAGCGAACGCAGACCAAGGCACGCGTCGCGGTACGCTCCCCAGCGGTCGTCGGGACAGGACGAGCGACCCTGGGAGCGGAGCGGAGCGCGGTTTTCCACCTCGGCCTAATGTCACGCTCGAATTTTCCGACTGAGATCGCCGAAAACTCCGAACACCCCCCAGCTCCGCCTCCAGGATTCGAACCCGGACCTAACGGCACCAAAGGCCGTCGTGCTGCCATTACACCAAGGCGGAACGCGCACGGAGGCGCCCGTCCATCCTCCCACGACCGCGGCGGCTGGCCGTGCAGCCCCTGCTTCCGCCAAGATGGTGGGATGCCGCAGGAGGACGAGGTCGACCGCATCGTCGCGGCGTGGGGTCGCGAGCGCGCCGACCTGGACTTCGGCCCGCTCGAGGTCCTGTCCCGCGTCGACCGGCTCGCCCGACACCTCGACCGTGCACGGCGTGCGGCGTTCGACGCGAGCGACGTCGAGCCATGGGAGTTCGACGTGCTGTCGGCATTGCGGCGGGCGGGTGAGCCGTACGAGTTGAGCCCGAAGACGCTCCTCCAGCAGACGCTGGTGTCGAGCGGCACGATGACGAACCGGGTGGACCGGCTGGCTGCCCGCGGGCTCGTCGCGCGTCGGACCGACCCGAAGGACGGCCGGGGCATCCTCGTGTCGTTGACCGCCGACGGGCGCGCAGCGGTCGACGCCGCGATCGCGGACCTGCTGGCCGCCGAGCGTGCCATCCTCGCCGGGGTGTCCGACACCGAGCAGGACCAGCTGTCGGGGTTGCTCCGACGCCTCATCCTCGGGCTCGGCGACTGACCCGACCGCCGAGCGGCTTCATCCGTTCGGCCGAGTCCACGGGCCGGGCTTCGGTCGTCGGGTCGATGTGCGACGAAGCCGGCTCCGGCCACGATGATCGACGTGCCCAGACTCCGCGCCCTCATCCGTCGCCGCCGCTCCGCCCTGCTCTTCGTGCTGGTGCTCCTGCTGCTGGCGGCGGGCATCACGGCCACGACCTCGGCCATCGGTGCGCAGCGCCACGCGAAGGCGGCGGGCGAGCTCTGCACCGCGGACGACCTCGCCGCCCGCTGGCACCACGGTGCGCTGTTCCTCGACGCGCGATCGGCCCGGACGGGGAAGACGGTCCTGACGCACCGGGGTGACGAGCCGACGCAGACCGGCAGCACGATGAAGGTCGTCACGGCAGCCGCGGCGGTGTCCGCGCTCGGGCCCGACCACCGGTTCACGACCCGGGTCGTCGCCGGCACCGATCCGGGCGCGGTCGTGTTGGTCGGTGGCGGTGACCCGACCCTGAGCCGGCTGCCGTCCGGTCAGGACAGCGTCTACCCGCACGCACCGCACCTCGACGACCTGGCGCGGCAGGTGCTCGAGGCTCGTGCAGGGCAGCCGGTGACCTCGGTGCAGGTCGACACCAGCCTGTTCGACGGGCTGGCGTGGCACCCGAGCTGGCCGGAGAGCGCTCGGACCAGCGGCAGCGTCTCGAACGTCACGTCGCTCATGGTCGACGGTGACCGCGACGACCCGACCGAGTCGTACTCGCTGCGGAGCGCCGGAGCGGTCGCGCGCGCTGCGACGGCGTTCGCGGCACTCCTCGGGCCGGACGTCCGGGTGGACACGACCTCGGTGCCGGCGCCGTCCGGCGCGCAGGTGCTCGGGACCGTGCGGTCGGCGACGGTGTCGGAACTGGTCGGGATGCTGCTCACGGACTCCGACGACACCCTCGCCGAGGTGCTCGCCCGCCACGTCGCCATCGCCGAGGGTGCCGGCCGCTCCTTCGACGCCGTGCAGGCCGGGAGCACGAAGGCCCTGGTGCGGTACGGGGTACCGACCGGAGGCCTGCGCCTCGTCGACGGCTCGGGCCTCAGCCCGGACAACCGGGTACCCGCTTCGGCGCTCACCACGCTGATGCGCGCCGTCGCTGCGAAGCAGGACGGCCTCGGTCCGGTCGACGCCGGGCTCGCGGTCGCGGGACGGACGGGCACGCTCGGCGACGACGGCCGCTTCACCGGTGCCGCGACGGACGCCCGCGGGCACGTCCGCGGCAAGACCGGGACGCTCGACGACATGTACGGCCTGACCGGGGTGACCGACGAGGTCGGCGGGGACCGCGTCGTGTTCACCGTCTTCGCCGAGGGCACGAGCGATCCGGGCGCGCGGAAGGAGATCGACGCCCTGGCAGCGGCGTTGTGGCGGTGCGGCGGACACGCTCCGGCGCTGCGGGGGTAGCCTCCGGCCCATGCACGCGATCACCCTGCCCGTCGCCGACGTCGCACGCTCGGCGGAGTTCTACCGCGCCCTGCTCGGGATCGACGGCAGCGGGGTGATCGGCACCGAGTACCCCGCGACCGACACCGAGGCGGGCGGCACCACGGCGATGTTCACGCTCGACGACGGACTCATCGTCAGCGTGTACGGCCGCGACGACATGGCGAAGGACTCCGGCACCGCCCTGGCGACCGCGCCGAGCAGCACGATCGGGCACTTCGTGGACAGCCAGGCCGACGCCGAGGCGTTCCTCGACCGCGCGCGGGCCGCCGGTGCGACGATGCTCGCGGCGCCGTACACGCGGCCGTGGGGCATGTGGTCCGGCTTCTTCCAGGACCCCGACGGGCACCTGTGGGAGGTCGTCGCGAACCCCGGCGGCGGGGCCCCCGAGGACGCGAAGCCAGTCGAGTAGACCCCCGGAGACCGCTCAGACTCCGAGCTGCTCCGCGACCTCGAGCCAGCGCTCCTCGAGCTGGTCCACCTCGGCCTCCAGACCGGCCAGGCGAGCCTGCAGCTCGCCGAGCCCGGCGTAGTCCGACTGGTCGTGCGTCGCGAACTGGTCGAGCAGCTGCTTCCGGTCGGCACCGACCTTCGCGATCTTGCGGTCGAGCGCCGACATCTCCTTCTCGGCCGTCCGACGCTCCGCGCCCGACAAGCCCGAGGCGGCCGCGGCCGACGCGCCGGGACCGGCCGTGGCGGTGGACCCGGCCACGGCGCCGGCCGAGCCGGTCCCGCCAGCCGTGTCGGGCCTCCCGGCAGACGCGGCGGCAGCCGCTGACGCGGTCCCGCCACCGGTGCCGGCCGCACGGAGCCGCATGTACTCGTCGACGCCGCCGGGCAGGTGCCGCAGGTGCCCGCCGAGCACGGCGTACTGCTGGTCGGTCACGCGCTCGAGCAGGTACCGGTCGTGGCTCACGACGAGGAGGGTGCCGGGCCAGGTGTCGAGCAGGTCCTCCATGGCGGCGAGCATGTCGGTGTCGAGGTCGTTCGTGGGCTCGTCGAGGATCAGGACGTTCGGCTCGTCGAGCAGGATGAGCATGAGCTGCAGGCGGCGCTTCTGGCCACCGCTGAGGTCCTTCACCGGCGTGGAGAGCTGCGCCGAGGTGAAACCGAGCCGCTCGAGCAGCTGGGACGGCGTCATCTCCTTGCCGTCGGCGACGTAGCTCGTCTTCTTGCGGGCGACGACCTCGCGGACGCGGTCGTCGGCGAACTGCGCGAGGTCGGCGAGCTGCTGGTCGAGGACGGCGACCTGCACGGTCTTGCCGGTCTTGACGCGGCCGCTCGTGGGCTGCAGGCGTCCGGACACGAGGCTGAGGAGCGTCGACTTGCCGGCGCCGTTCGGGCCGAGGATGCCGGTGCGCTCCCCCGGCGCGATCCGCCACTCGATGCGGTCGAGGATCTCGGTGCCGTCGAACGAGACGCTCACGTCGAGCAGGTCGACGACGTCCTTGCCGAGGCGCGCGGTGGCGGTCTTCGCGAGGGCGACCGTGTCGCGGATCGGCGGCACGTCGTCGATGAGGGCGTTCGCCGCGTCGATGCGGAACTTCGGCTTGCTCGTGCGGGCCGGGGCGCCGCGGCGGAGCCACGCGAGCTCCTTGCGGGCCAGGTTCTGCCGGCGCTGCTCGCTCGCGGCGGCCTGCCGGTCACGCTCGACGCGCTGGAGGATGTACGCCGCGTAGCCGCCCTCGAACGGGTCGACGACGCCGTCGTGGACCTCCCACGTGTCGGTCGACACCGCGTCGAGGAACCACCGGTCGTGCGTCACGACCACCATTCCGCCCTGGTTCGCGGACCACCGGCGGTTGATGTGCTCGGCGAGCCACTGGATGCCCTCGACGTCGAGGTGGTTCGTGGGCTCGTCGAGGAACAGGACGTCCCAGTCGCCGACGAGCAGGCGCGCGAGGGCGACACGGCGGCGCTGGCCACCGCTCAGCTCGTCCACCGACACGTCCCACGGGATGTCCGACACGAGGCCGCCGATGATGTCGCGGATCTTCGGGTCGCCGGCCCACTCGTGCTCAGCGAGGTCGCCCACGACGACGGTGCCGACCGTCTCGCCCGCAGGCAGGATGTCGCGCTGGTCGAGGTACCCGACGGTCAGGCCGCGGCGGTGCGTGACGCGGCCGCCGTCCGGTTCGAGGCGCTGGGACAGCAGGGCGAGGAGGGTCGATTTGCCGTCGCCGTTCCGGCCGACCACGCCGATGCGGTCGCCCTCGTCGATGCCGAGGGTGACGTTGTCGAAGACGACCTTGGTGGGGAACTCGAGATGCAGGTTCTCGGCGCCGAGGAGATGAGCCACCCGTCAAGGGTAGGCGGCGTGGCCGGGTGGTCGGTGCGGGAGGCGGTCCGCAGCGTGCGAGGTTCCTCGCTCCGTGGGACGGGCTTCGGGTCGCACGTCGGGCGGGACCTCGCACCGAGCGTCCGTCAGGGGTGCGGCGCGGGTCGGGAGGCGCGGGTCAGGTCCCGGTGGTCGGCTCGCCCTCGCCGGCGGCTTCCTTCGCCCGCTTGAGGCGCGCCTGCGCCTCCCAGTACTCGATCTCGCGCTCGAGCTCGGCGAGCTCCTGCTCCGTGCCGCTCACCCGCTTGTCGCCGTGGGCGTTGCGGGCATCGCCGAGCGTGGCGTACCGGTCTTCGTGGCGAGCCGGCTCGAGGTACCGGCCGTGGTTCCGCTCGCCCGGCGCCCAGTCGTGTCCGACGGCGAACCAGACGATGCTGCCGACGACGGGGACGAGGACCACGAGGAGCGCCCAGGCGAACTTCGGGAGCCCACGGATCTGGTCGTCGGTCTTCGTCAGGATGTCGATCAGGGCGAAGACCAGCAGGACCACGCCGGCCCCGTACAACAGCACGCTCATGGTCTCGGATTCTATGGATCGGCTAGGAACCGGCGCTACGCCCCGAACGCGTGGCGCGGTTGCGATCCGGCAACGGTCCGCTGCGGGGATCCACAGGGTCGCCGGTGAGGTACCGACGTGCGACGACGACGTCGCGGAACCCGAACCCGACCGCGACGGCGGCGGCGATCGCGGCGGCGAGGTAGAGCGGCCAGAAGAAGATGCTCGAGACCGCGACCGAGGTCATGAGGACGAGCCAACCGCCGGTGGACAGCAGGGCGCGGCCGCTGCTCGACTGCACCGCGGTCGCGCGCACCACGTCCAGCCGTTCGTCGGGAGCGTCCGCACGTCCCCGGATCGCCCGGTCGACGGCGTGCCGCTCACGGCCCGACAGCGACCGGGTCACGGGGAGTCGCTCGGGGTGCCGGCTCGATCGGAACGTCCGGCTCGAGTCGAGGATGACGACCGCGAAGCCGACGCCGACGCCGACTGTCGCCGCCACCCAGCGTCCGTCTGAGTCCGGTGCGAACACGAGTGCAGCGGCGATCAGCGCGAGGACCGCTGCTGCGAACGCGACGGTCAGCGTGGCGATGGGCAGGCGGCGCGGCGGCTGCGCGTCGAGCACGAGCCGTGCGCGTTCCTCGGCCAGCGCCCACCGGGACGCGGCTCGTGCTGCGGTGTCGGTCATCGCCCCCGATGCAACCAGATCGACTGAGGATGTGTCAGAGGGCGGCGACCCACTCGTCGGAGCCGTCGGTGAACCGCTGGTGCTTCCAGATCGGCACCCGCTCCTTCACGAGGTCGACGAGCGCACCGCAGGCAGCGAACGCCTCGGCCCGGTGCGGGGACGACACGGCTGCGGCGAGCGCCACGTCCCCGATGCCGAGCGCGCCCACGCGGTGCAGCACGGCGATGCGGACCTCGGGGTGGGCGTCGGCGATGGTCCGGGCCACCTCGGCGATGACGTCGCCGGCGCTCGGGTGCCGTTCGTACTCGAGCGCGGTCACGACCTTGCCGCCGTCGTGGTCGCGGACGACCCCGGCGAAGGTGACGACGGCGCCGTCCTGGTCGGTGGCGACGACGGCCGAGACCTCGTCGACGGTGATCGAGCGGTCCACGACGTCGGCCACCACGACCCGGTCGCGAGCCGCCGCAGCGTCCGTCACGAGGCGCTCCGCGGGGCGTGGCCCTCGCCCGAGACCTGGGCGAGGACGTGGTCGAGCAGGCCGTCGAGGACCGCGAGTCCGTCAGCGACACCGCCGCGGGACCCGGGGAGCGTGACGATCAGGGTGCCGCCGCCGGCGATCCCCGCGATGCCACGACTGAGCAGCGCGGTCGGTCCTGCTCCGGCGAGTCCGCGGCGCCGGATCTCCTCGGTGATGCCGGGGAGCTCGAGGTCGATGAGCGGTGCGATCGCCTCGGGCGTGCGGTCGGTCGGGGTGACGCCGGTCCCGCCCGTGGTGATCACGACCCGGGCGTCCGACAGGAGTTCGGCGGAGACCGTCTCGGCGATCGGGCCGCCGTCGGGCACGATGACCGGCTCGGCCACGGTGAAGGCTCGCTCGCGGAGCCAGCCTGCGATGACGGGACCGGTCCGGTCGAGCGCGGGGTCGACGGACGCCTGGGTCGACACCACCACGACGGCCGCCCGGCCCTTGGTCGGCTGCGAGGTCATCGGTTGCTCCAGTCTCCCGAGCGTCCGCCGTGCTTCTCGAGCACCCGGACGTCCGTGATCGTGGCCGCACGGTCGACGGCCTTCACCATGTCGTACACGGTCAGGGCCGCGACGCTCGCGCCGGTCAGCGCTTCCATCTCGACGCCGGTCCGTGAGGTCGTCCGCACGGACACCTCGACGAGGACGCGGTCGTCGTCGCCGGTGATGTCGACCTCGACCCCGGCGATCGGCAGCGGGTGGCAGAGCGGGATGAGGTCGGAGGTCTTCTTCACGGCCATGATCGCCGCGATGCGGGCGGTGCCGATCACCTCGCCCTTGGGCAGCGAGCCGTCGAGGATGCGGGCGACGACGTCGGGGCGGGTGACGAGGGTCGCGGTCGCGGTGGCGGACCGCGCGGTGACGTCCTTCTCGGAGACGTCGACCATGTGGGCGGTGCCGTCGGCGCGGACGTGCGAGAGTTCGTCGGCGGCGGGTGCTGGTTCGGTCAACGGAGACTCCAGACGGTCAGCGGGTCACCGGGCGCCACCGTGGCGGTGCCGATCGGGACGTGGACGAGGTGCGTGGCGGTGGCGTAGTGCGCGAGCAGGTACGAGCTGGGACCCCCGACGAAGTGCACGCGGCCGTCCTCGACCCGGCCGCGCCGGACCTGGTGCTTGCCCTCCGGCGAGGTCGCGGTGTCCGCAGCGGGCAGCACCGCGGCGACGCGGTCGTCGGGGATCCCGGCGTCCGCCGCCAGGAGCGGGCGGAGGAAGACCTCGAACGAGACGAGCGCCGACACGGGGTTGCCGGGGAAGGACACCACGGGGACCGGACGCCCGGCGAGTTCGACGGTACCGAACGCCTGGGGGCCGCCGGGCTGCATCGCGACGGGGGTGACGGCGAGACCCCGCGGTTCGAGGGCCTGCCGCACGACCTCGTACGCCCCGGCGCTGATGCCCCCCGTGGTGACCACGAGGTCGGCCCAGTCCCCCACCGCATCGTCGAGCGCTGCGACGAAGGTCGATTCGTCGTCCGGCACCCGCACCGACCGCGAGGCCACCCCGACCTCGGCGAGCGCCGCCCGCAGTGCGATCCCGTTGGCGTCGCCGATCGTGGCGTCACCGGCGCCCTGGAGTTCGGAGCCGGTGGACACGACGAGGACGCGGAGCTGCCGGACGACGTCGACCGTCGAGACCCCGGCCGCGGCGAGCGTCCCGAGCACCGCGGGTGTCACGGCAGCACCGGCAGGAGCCAGCTCGCCCCCGCTCGGCAGGTCGGTGCCCGTCGCCCGGACGAAGGTCCCGGGGGCGAGGTCGTCCGGCACCGTGACCTCGGCCAAGGCCAGCGCCGCGGGGAACGCCCCGGGGTCGGTGGCCTCGACCGGGAACACCGCGTCGGCGCCGAGCGGGATGCGCGCCCCCGTCATGATCGGCGCAGCGGTCCCGGGGTCCAGCGCCGGTGGCATCGTCCCCGCCGGGATCGGGGCGACCACCCGCAGCACGCGACCGGCGTCGGCGGCACGGACGGCGAAGCCGTCCATCTGGCTGTTGTCGAACGGTGGGAGCGGCACGGGTGCGACGACGGCACGTGCGAGCACGCGGTGCCCCCGTCCGCCGCCGGCACCGGTGGCGAGGTCGTCGATGTCCCGTGCCTCCGGGACCGCGGAGCGCCTGGCGGACAGGACCGGCGCGACCAGGGCCGCGATCTCGTCGCGGTGCTGACCGATCGTTCGCACGTGCGCCTCCGAACAGGTGAGAAGTGTGCCCGCTCCCGGTCCGGCCGGGGGCGGTCCCAGTAGCGTAACGAGCGCGCAGAACGCGCCGAGGACCATTCGGAGGACCTGTGGAGAACGACGTGACCACGACCGGGGCTGTGGACGAGACGCGCATCGGGGTGATCGGCGGTTCGGGCCTCTACGAGCTGTTCGAACCCGGCACCGCGGACGAGATCGACGTCGACACCCCGTTCGGCGCCACGTCGAGCCCGATCAGCATCGGCACGATGGCCGGCAAGCGCGTCGCGTTCCTCACCCGGCACGGCCGCGCGCACTCCGTCGCCCCGCACCGCATCAACCACCGCGCGAACCTGTGGGCGCTGCGGTCGCTCGGGGTCCGCGCCGTGGTGTCGTCGAGCGCCGTCGGCGGGCTGCACCCCGACTACGCCCCGGGGACCTTCGTCGTGACCGACCAGCTGATCGACCGCACGTGGGGCCGCGCGGACACGTTCTTCGAGGACGCCGTGCAGCACCTCTCCTTCGCGGACCCGTTCGACCCGGTGCTCCGACGCGTCGCGATCGGTGCGATCGAGCGCCTCGACGTGCCGTTCCGCCCGACGGGCACGTGCGTGGTGATCCAGGGGCCGCGGTTCTCGACGCGTGCGGAGTCCGTCTGGATGCGCGAGGCCGGCGGCCACACGATCAACATGACGATGACGCCGGAGGTGCCGCTCGCGGCCGAGCTCGGCATCGGGACGGTGAACCTCTCGTTCGTGACCGACGCCGACGCCGGCCTGGCCCCGTCCGAGGCCGAGGCGGAAGCGCAGGCAGCCGCCGGAACCGGCGAGGCCCCGGTCACGCACGGCATGGTGATGGAGCGCCTGGCCCGTGCGAACGAGGTGATCGTCCGCGCGATCGGCTCGATCGTGGCGGCGATCCCGGACGACTACGCCCCGCGCGAGCTCGTCCCGGCCGAGGCGAGTGCGAGCGCCATGACGAGCGCACGGCCCGCAGCAGCGACCACGGGAGCCACCGCGTGACCCGCCTGCTCGTCACCGGCGGCGCCGGCTTCATCGGCTCCGCCATCGTCCGCCGCGCCCGGGCCGAGGGCCACGAGGTGCGCGTGCTCGACTCCCTCCGCGACGACGTGCACGGCGACCCCGCCGAGGTCGTCACCGCCCACCAGCAGCAGGGCATCGAGTTCGTGCACGGCGACGTCCGCGACCGGGTCGCCCTCGACGCGGCCCTCGACGGCGTGGACGTGGTGTGCCACCAGGCCGCCAAGGTCGGCCTGGGCGTCGACTTCCAGGACGCCCCGGACTACGTCTCGACGAACGACGCGGGCACGGCCCACGTCCTCGCCGGCATGGACCGCCACGGCATCGGCCGGCTCGTGGTCGCGAGCTCGATGGTCGTCTACGGCGAGGGGGCGTACACGACCGCCGCCGGCGAGCCCGTGCGTCCACCCGCCCGTCGCCGCGCCGACCTCGACGCTGGTGAGTTCGACCCGATCGGGCCGGACGGCACGCCGCTCCTGCCCGGCCTGATCGACGAGTCCGCCGCGCTCGACCCTCGCAACGTGTACGCGCAGACGAAGGTCGCGCAGGAGCACCTCGCGTCGTCGTGGGCCCGTGCCACCGGAGGCCGCGCGATCGCCCTGCGGTACCACAACGTCTACGGGCCGGGCATGCCCGCGAACACGCCGTACGCCGGGGTCGCGTCGCTGTTCCGCTCGGCGCTCGCCCGCGGCGAGGCCCCCCGCGTCTTCGAGGACGGCCGCCAGCGTCGCGACTTCGTGCACGTGGACGACGTCGCCGGCGCGAACGCCGCGTCGATCGCCGCGACGGCGGAGCTCCCGGCGGAGACCTTCCGTGCGTACAACGTCGGCTCCGGCGTCGTGCACACCATCGGCGAGATGGCGGCCGCGATCGCCGGCCCCGAGGGGCCGCGACCGGTCGTCACGGGCGAGTACCGGCTCGGGGACGTCCGGCACGTGACGGCGTCGTCGGACCGGATCGCCGCCGAGCTCGGGTGGCGTGCCGAGGTCGACTTCGAGCGCGGCATGCGGGAGTTCGCGACGGCGCCGCTGCGCGCCGCGGTGCAGTAG
>NZ_JABXGF010000200.1:0-255 GCF_025407985.1 Curtobacterium sp. C2H10
GTTTTTCGCCGCCTCAAATCCCTGCTGTATCGTGCGGCCAAATACCGCCGCCTGGCCGTTTAACGGCAGCAGCAGGGCGATTTTATTGGTTGATGCCGGCTTATAATTTTGCATGTTCACCAGCGCCGTCGGCAGCATCTTCGCGCCTGGGTTCTGCGGATAGCGGGTCTGCCAGTCTTTCACTCCGGCTTTGAGCAGGGTCGGATCGTTACGATTATCAAACCACATGCGCTGCAGATCCAGCCAGCCCTGCAG
>NZ_JABXGF010000201.1:0-255 GCF_025407985.1 Curtobacterium sp. C2H10
GGTGATATTCGACAACAACTACCGCCCGCGCCTGTGGGCCAGCAAAGAAGAGACTCAGCGGGTTTATCAGCAAATGCTGACCTGCACCGATATCGCCTTCCTGACGCTGGACGACGAAGATGCGCTATGGGGTGAAAAACCGGTAGCAGAAGTGATTGCCCGCACGCATGCCGCCGGCGTCAAAGAGGTGGTGGTAAAACGCGGGGCCGACTCGTGCCTGGTGTCGATTGTCGGCGAGCCGCAGCAGGAGATCCC
>NZ_JABXGF010000202.1:0-255 GCF_025407985.1 Curtobacterium sp. C2H10
GCATAGTTCAGGTCTTTAACCTTGAATAATTGAGGGATGACCTCATTTAATCTCCAGTAGCAAATTTGACCTGTTATGGGAGGAGTTATGCGTCTGGACCGTCTTACCAATAAATTCCAGCTTGCTCTTGCCGATGCCCAGTCGCTTGCGCTAGGGCACGACAACCAATTCATCGAACCTCTTCATCTAATGAGCGCCTTGCTTAATCAGGAAGGGGGATCGGTACGTCCTTTATTAACTTCTGCGGGCATTAAG
>NZ_JABXGF010000203.1:0-254 GCF_025407985.1 Curtobacterium sp. C2H10
GCGCCGGTCACGCTCGGGCTGTCGAGCAGCGCGTAGACGGTAAAGACGGTGGCGCCCGGCTTGACGGTTTCAAACCAGAACGAGGTAAAGTCCGGGAACTCTTCCGGCGTATCGGTAAAGGTATCCACCGCCAGGCCGCGGGCGGAGAGCCCGTACTGGTAAGTGCTGTCCACCGCGCGGAAGTAGCTCGCGCCGAGGAACGCCACGATATCGCGACGCGCCAGCTCCGGCGCTTTGAAGGCGCGGAACCCGGC
>NZ_JABXGF010000204.1:0-253 GCF_025407985.1 Curtobacterium sp. C2H10
TGGCAAAGTAAACCAACGCCAGAAAAATCACCAGAATCGCGAGAATGCTGTTGATCAGACGCTTACGCAGCTCAATCAGATGCGAAATTAGCGGTTGAGTATCGTCTACGCCCATTTTTACGGTTTATCACTCGATGCGGGGGAGGAATCGGTAGCTTTTACGGCAGCCTTTTCTTTGGCTTCAGGAAGCTCGGTCGAGGGCGTCAGCGGCTCATCGACGGCGCTGGCTGGCGCATGAACCGGCGCGCTGGCC
>NZ_JABXGF010000205.1:0-253 GCF_025407985.1 Curtobacterium sp. C2H10
GAATACCGCGTCGAGCGGCTTGAAAACAGATTGCTAAAAACCGCGATCGATAAGGTGTATGGCTACACCAGTAGCCCCGCGCTGCTGCAGAAATTGAATCGTCTACAAGCGCTATTTGAGCCCATCCCCGGGATCGGCAATATTGATATGGCTTTCCGACAGATTCACCTCGATCGCCACATGCAACATTATTCTCCGGCGCTGGAGTGGGCCAGGCTCATTCTAAAAGGTCATTCACCGCACTGTATGCAGG
>NZ_JABXGF010000206.1:0-253 GCF_025407985.1 Curtobacterium sp. C2H10
CCTTCGTATTGCACCGGGTAGAACAGCAGGCCATTGAGTTCTTCGAACACCGGCAGCACGGATTTGCGCGACACCGACGTCCAGCAGCCGAACACCACGGCGACCTTGTCCTGGGTCAGCAACTGCCGGCCTTTTTCCGCAAACAGTGGCCAGTTCGAGGCCGGGTCCACGACCACCGCTTCGAGCTGCTTGCCGTTCACACCGCCCTTGGCATTGATTTCGTCGATGGTCATCAGCGCCATGTCCTTGAGGG
>NZ_JABXGF010000207.1:0-252 GCF_025407985.1 Curtobacterium sp. C2H10
TTTCCACGCGGTGCGAGCGGCGGACCTGCTTGCTTTCCACCGACACCGCCACCGCGCCGCCGAGAATAATCAGGTTATAAAACACCCACACAATGCTGACCCACACGGTCAATATTTCGTTTTCCGGGCCGTAGAAGTGGCGCCAGATACCGACCCCGACGCCAACCAGGTTAAGCAGCACGAGATAGATGTAGGGACGAGAGATAACCCAGTCGACGTACTCGTCCTCCACCAGACCGCCCTTCGCGGTAA
>NZ_JABXGF010000208.1:0-252 GCF_025407985.1 Curtobacterium sp. C2H10
GGTGAAAGAGAAGCGTCTGGAAGGGATCAGCGCGCTGCGCGATGAGTCTGACAAAGACGGCATGCGCATCGTGATTGAGATCAAGCGTGATGCGGTGGGTGAAGTGGTTCTTAACAACCTCTACTCGCTGACTCAGCTGCAGACCTCTTTCGGCATCAACATGGTTGCGCTGCACCACGGCCAGCCGAAGATCATGAACCTGAAAGATATTCTTTCCGCGTTCGTGCGTCACCGCCGTGAAGTGGTCACCCG
>NZ_JABXGF010000209.1:0-252 GCF_025407985.1 Curtobacterium sp. C2H10
GTGACGAACTGCCGGAGTGTCTTTACCGTCGTCCAGGATACCGTTAATCGCAGTAACATCAGTCGGCGCTGGCAGGTATTCAACAACCGCATCCAGCATCGCCTGAACACCTTTGTTCTTGAATGCAGAACCACAGGTAACCAGGATAATTTCGTTGTTAAGTACGCGCTTACGCAGAGAAGTTTTGATCTCTTCTTCAGTCAGCTCTTCGCCACCAAAGAATTTCTCCATCAGTTCGTCAGAACCTTCAGC